>JAQWCF010000003.1 GCA_028706105.1 Candidatus Margulisiibacteriota bacterium | reverse complement strand
TTTGTTTCGCTTTTAGGCATTAAGACAATATCAAATGAAAAATCTAAGTCAACCGTTTGCGTAATATTGTTATTCTTAAGTGCAAACAAAGGCTGATTAACATCACTCAAATATACATTATTATTAATTCCATCTGTCCCTCCTACAAAAACAACACCAGAAGGTAATTGATTAGCATAATTAACTCCATCATAATAACCATAATAGGTTAATTTTGGATTAACAATATAATTACTCCCAGAATCAAGTAAAGTAGGGAAACTAATAGGACTTACCGCATGAACTTTAACAAACACTGTATCACCTGGATCAAGTTTAAACTTAATCTTAGCAGATTTAAAGCCAGAATAACGACTACGTGCTCCAGTAATCCATGCTTCATCATCTTTTGGAGAAAGATCATAAACATGAACATCTGCCCATGTTGAATAACTGTCCTCAACTAATACCGGAACGGTAAAAGTCAATATGAAACTAGATAATAGTAAAAACAATACAAACAGCTTTTTCATATTAAACAGCCTTTCAAATAAATGGCTACTCGGTGAGAGTAAATGCTACTATCGATCTGTATTTACCACTATTTTGGGTCTTTGGAACATTTAATCTGAACTTAAAGTACAAATCTGTTCCATCTGGAAAGTTATTATCTTCGTCAAATCCGGAGGAATATGCCAATACAGGGTCTAAAGTAAACGCTTGTGCATCTTTACCATACCAAACACCCTTTGCATCAGCTCCTAAATGGCCATACCAATAAAAATTAGAATTAGGGATGGTGTTATTACCGTCTGTTAATTCCATGGTGTCATGGATTTTTAATTGCCATGGCTCCCCATTATTTGTTTTAACGTTAACCTTTATTCCTTCATTATCTGGAATATCAGACAAAAACTGGCCTGGTCTAACGCTTGGCACTTCCATAGTGTATCTATCTACATTTATTTCATAAACACTTTGAACATTAACCACAACATTAAGTACAGCCGTTGCCGAAAAAGAAACAACACCTAAGAGTAAAAGAATAACTATAGTTTTTTTCATAAAAACTCCTTATTCGCCAACCATGTCAATAAGTTTAATATCATCTATTGCCATGTCGACTGTTCCTTCTTTGTCATCAGCAAGCACAATTATCTGAAAATGCAGCAGCCCACCAGAACCATCCTTTTGGTCAAGGTTCAATTTGTTGTCACCAACAGTTGGATTAACGTCCTTAAAGTTTGCTAAAGGAACCAAAATAACTTTCCAGCCCTTCCATGATACAGTCTGAGAAAATTCAATCTTGTCATCAAAAATAGGCTCATAATCTTTCTCTACATCTTGCTCAAGAATAAAGTTCTTATTGTCATCGTCATAAAGCTGGATAGTTAACTTACCACTTTTAGGACCGTTGCCATAAATAAACATCTTCAAATGAGTATATCTACTAGCATCAATACCCACGTACGTGCCTAGTCCACCAACATACCAATCTTTAGTGCTACCCTTCAGTGAAAGGGAATATTTACCTAAATAAGCTTGCATTGGGTCGCCCTTATATATTTGAGTGCTAACAGGAATTGCGTTAATATCCCCGAAGGTCCACCAAGCTGGTTCTTCACTAATTATTCCGTCTTCAAAGCCATCTAGCTCAAAAACCTTTGGCATTTTGACCTCTTCAGCATAAATGATTGTAGACATTAAGATAATAACTGCTATTAATAATTTTTTCATTTTCCATTCTCCCTTCGATGTTTCAACTAAATATCATTATACAAGACTTGGTCTGCGATTGGCAAACAATAAAGGTTGCAAATTTACTGTTTTAATCCTTCCCTTAATTCCAACAAAATTATCGTAGTTTATTTTCTTTATTCCCAACAACTTTTTCACTAATTCCTGCACCTATAGCCCCGTTTAGCTGTTCATACTGAGGAATAATGATTTTTACCTTATATTCTAACTGTAAAAATTCATAAATTGCCTTGTTTTTGGATACTCCTCCCACGAAAACTATTGGTGAAGCATCAACCATAGTAGACAAAACAGTTGAAACTCTCTCAAATACACTATAATTGACTCCAGCGGCAATATTATTCACAGGAACGCCTTCAAATATCTTGCTTAAAACTTCTGATTCGCCAAAAACAGCACAGGTATTATTTAAGCTCTGTGGTTCTTTAAAGTGCCCAGAAAGCTCCTCTAAACTTATTTTCAAAACTCCCGCCATATTCTCTAAATATCTTCCTGAACTGGCTCCACATTTATCGTTCATATATACGTCAACCATCTTACCCTTCACAACTTTAACTATTTTTGTATCCTGACCGCCAATATCTAGAAGCACAAAATCATTAAGACCTGTTTGATGTATCGCGCCCAACATGTGTGCTTTTTGTTCTGAAATTGTTTTAATTCCTTCTATCTGAACACCATGTTTTCCATACCCAGTAGCTGTTAGGCTATCTTCTGCTGACAGGCCCAGCTTAGCTAAATCCAAAGTAAAAGCGCGACCAGCTGTTGGTTTTCTGTAATTACTATAAAAACTAATAGAATCAAAAATTTTACTATCTAATAGCTGTCCTTGGCTGCCTAGATACGCCACTTTTACAGTTCTGCTCCCTAAATCTATCCCAATATTCATGCTACAAGCATCTCCTCTAGCTGACTTTCGCTAATAATCTCAACACCTAAATCTTGTGCTTTCTGCAATTTCGAGCCAGCATTCTCACCAGCAACAACAAAATCAACATTTTTGCTCACACTACTGGAAATAGTTCCCTGATGAGATTTAATTAAAGCTGTCATCTCCGTACGAGAATATCTCGCAAAACTTCCAGTAATAACAAACTTTTTACCTGAAAGGTTACTGCTTTTAAAGTTATTTTCTATTGCAAGATTAAACCCCTGCTCTTCCAAATAGACAAAAATTTCTCTCGCTCTCTCACTCTCAAAAAACTCTTTCAATAAAATAGCTGTTTTTTCTCCTATGCCCTCTATCTTAGAAAAATCTTCTACCTGCATCTTGAAAAAATCTTCATAAGAAGAAACAGCTGAAACCAACAATTCAGAAGCCCTAACACCAACCTGCTTGATGCCTATAGCAAAAAGAATTTTTGCAAGACCAATTTTTTTTGCTTTCTCAAGCTGAGAGAGGATATTTTCTATTGTTTTAGTACCCATTCGCTCTAAAACACTTAATCTCTCACCATTAATCTCAAATAATTCTATCCAATCTGTAATGATTGCTTGTTCTACAAACTGTTCTATCAACTTTTCACCAATGCCACTTATATTAAAGGCATCTCTAGCAACAACGTGTGTTAGTTGAGCCTTAAGCCTTCCTTTACAATGTATATTTGGGCAAAAAATGGCAACATTATCTTCTTCCTGTTTCAATAAAGTTTCACAAACAGGGCAATGTGTAGGAAACACTATTTCTTTTCTAGTTTCGCTGCGATGCGTAACCATCACAACTGCAGGAATAACCTCCGCCGCCCGTTTAATTGCAACTTCATCATGAATAGCAACACCCTTTTCTTCAATAAAGTCCTTATTGTGGAGTGTTGCCCTTTCTACAATAGCGCCGGACACTTCCACTGGCGCAAGTACAGCAACTGGAGTAATAGTGCCCAACCTGCCAACCTGATACAGAACATCCGCTAAGATTGTGTTGACTACTTCTTCAAAAAACTTATAAGCAATCGCCCATTTAGGTGTCTTCATATTGGAACCTAACAGCTCCTGAAACTTAAAAGTTTCTACTTTAATGACAATTCCATCAAAAACATAATCTAAAGAATCGCGCTTCTGTTCCCATTCTTCACAAAAAGCTAAAACCTGACTAATCTCAGCATCTGCTAAATACTTATCATTTACAACAAAACCTTGAACCTTTAGCCACCCCAACATTTGAGATTGAGTAGCCAAACCAAACCCTGTCGCCGACACTAAAGAATATGGCGAAAAGCTTAACATCCGCTCACCAACTATCTTGCTATCTAGCTGTCTGATAGTTCCTGCTGCAGCATTTCTGGCGTTGGCAAATTCAGCTTCACCTTCTTGCTTTCTCTGCTCATTAATTTTAGCTAATCTATCCTTTTCTAAATAAACTTCCCCTCTTATCTCGACATCTTCTTTACACAAAATACTATGTGGAATAACAGCAATCATTTTGATGTTCTCGGTTACGTCTTCACCAATCTTGCCGTCTCCTCTGGTAATACCTTTTACCAAATGACCATCTTTGTAAATAATACTAATGGCCAATCCATCCATTTTTAACTCACAACAATACTTTAAGGCTGAAAATTGTTCCACTTCTTTAAGCAAAAGCTTCCTCACTCGAGCATCGAAATCTATTAACTCTTGTTTGGAATAAGAGTTTGCTAAACTAAGCATTGGTACTTGATGTTTAACTTTCTGAAACGAAGCGGAAACAGTGCCACCAACTTGGTTTGTTGGCGAGTCAGCGAACACAAGATGTGGATAGTTTTCTTCCAAATAAGTTAATTCTTTGACCTTAGTATCATATTCAAAATCTGTTATTACAGGAGCATCCTCGTCATAATAATTTTGATTATGCTCTTTTATTTCGCTTACTAATTCTTTAATTCGTTTTAATATTTTCTTTTCACTTACCATAGTTTTATTCTAATCCAGAGTGATATTGTTCGCCATAGCTTTTAATTTGGAAGGGCCAATACCCTTGACCTTCAAAAGCTCATTCTTGTCACCAAAATAGCCTTTTTCGTTTCTATATTCGACTATTCTCTCCGCATAACTAATCCCAATCCCCGGTATCTTACTAAGCTCCTCCGCCGTAGCTTTATTGATATTAATTTTACCAATTACTTTTGAAACGCTGGACAGGGCTGGCTTAGCAATTTCCTTCTTTAGTGCTGGAATTCTATATAACGCACCATCTTTAAGCACCTCGGCCAAATTGAACTTTTGCAAATCAGCATCCGGCAAAGGCTGAACCATTAATAAAAGCTCATATAAATGTAAATTTTCTGTTACCTGATAAATACCTGGATGCAAAACAGCGCCATCCACCTGAACAACAATTTTTTTTATCTCCTGAACTTCTTGCACTCTTTCCACAACTTGAATGCTCTTTGATTTTCCTTGTTCGTAAATATATATTCCTGTCAAAGAAAGCAGAATAATAAAAATCGGCCAAATTATTTTATTTAGATTTTTCATCTTTCACCTCATTTTCTTGTTGATTTCGTTTTTTTCTCTTTCTTTTAATTTCATACACCAGAGCAAGCAATTCAGCAACTTCTGTGTATAAATCTGGCGGGACCTCCTGTCCAACTTCCGTTGTATTAAACAAATCCCAAGCTAATAATTTATCTTCCAAAATATAAATATAATTTTCATCAGCTACTTTCTTAATCTCTTCCGCAATCAACATCTTTCCTTTTGCTACAACTTCAGGTGCCTTCATTATCTCTGCGTCATACTTAATTGCAACAGCTATGTGAGTTGGATTTGTGACAACAGCGTCTGCTCCTGCAGCGCCCTTGGACTGTCTACCTCCTGACAACGATAAAGCCATATCTCGTTGCCTTTGTTTGATTAAGGGGTCACCCTCCAACTTCTTATATTCATCTTTAATCTCTTGTTTACTCATCCTCATCTGCTTCATAAATTGATGCCTTTGCCAAAAATAATCAAGAGCAGCCACAACTAAAAAGAAAAGCCCAACCCTGATAGCAACATCAAAGGCTAGTTTTCCGGCCATTCCAACGGAACCAAGGACTGGCATATTGGCTGTTTCTAATAATTGAGGCAGAATCGGCGTGATAGCCTTAACCATAATAAAAACTATTATCCCCATCTTAGCGATTGATTTTGCTAACTCAAAAAGTCCTTTCACGGAAAAGATTTTTTTAAATCCTTCGATTGGATTAATTTTATTAAGCTTTGGCATCAGAGGGTCAACCGAAAAATTAAAACCAGACTGCAAAAACTCCAATAAAATTGCCACAAAAAAAATAATAAGCATTATTGGCAATAACGAAAACATTAAAGCATGGTAGCCTTTCTCGAGAATCTTTGCTGCAGAAACAATCGTTATCTCTTCCCTTACTGATGTGAAACATAAAAGGAAAAAATCAGTCATATTTTGCCACATTTGTGGTAAAAAAGCGTTTAAGGCATAATATGAAGCAAAAAACAAAAAGGCAGTAGTAATCTCCTTACTCTTAACTACCTGCCCTTTTTTACGTGCTTCCCTTAGTTTATGAGGGGTAGGTTCTTCGGTTTTATCTCCTTGATCACCCATGTCAGAGTATCTTTACAGATTTATAAAAATATACAATTTGAACAGCCAAATCATCCATAATAACGACAATTTTACTCATCATTGTTGGAATAAGTAGTAACAAAATAAATGCGCCTAACATAGGCTTAATCTGAAACCCTAAAAAGAAAACGTTAACCTGCGGTGCTAGTCTAGCTAATAATCCCAAAGAAAAATCCAACATAAAAATTATGATAATGATTGGCATTGAGATTGTAACTGCGATAAAAAACATATTTGAACCTAAATCACCTAACTGCTGTAAACCCATGGGATAAGCAACTTCGCTAAACAAAGGAATAGCGTTAAAACTCTCAAACAAACCTGTCAAAACTAAATGATGACCATCAATCATCAAAAAAACTGCGATGGAAGTAATATATAGCAACCTACTAATAATTGTTTCTTGGCTACCTGTTGCAGGGTCGAATGCTGCGGCAACGCTTAACCCCATCTGCATATCCATTAATCCACCAGCAAATTGTATTCCATAGAAAATAAGTCTAGCAATAAGCCCAATAAAAAGACCCAGCATAAACTCATTAACAAAAGCGATGATTAATTCTAAATAATGCTCCGGAATTAATACTGTTTTTGGTATAGAAATGAACAAGATTATACTTAGCCAAAAAGCGAACATCAGCTTGATCATTTGCGACACTGACCTTTCACTAAAAAATGGCATCAGGATAAAGCAACCTATTACCCTTGCCAAAATAAACATGAATAAAAGGAGACTAGGTCCGTCTATAATCATTTAAAAATAAGGGATTGCCGACCACATTGTGGTCACCCAAGCCTGAAGACTTGCTGCCATCCACGGAAAACCTATTGATACCACCAAAAAAACAACAACCATCTTTGGCACAAAAGTAAGTGTCTGTTCTTGTATTTGAGTAACAGCTTGAAATAAGGAAATAAGTAAACCGATGACTAATCCAGAACCAACAACTGGTAAAACCAAAGACAGCAACAAGGTAATTGCCTGCCTAAGATAGTCAGTTGCGATGTTAATATCCATGATTACTCAGTATACACCTTTTCTTTAACAATTGTAACAGTCGCAGGATAGTTAGAGCCAGGTAAGGGAAAGGTTACAAGCTTCTTGAGTCCTTGTCTTGGAACATTAAAACTACCAACTTTTTTACTATTATTGCTATATACACTAAATACTTCACCATCCAACGTAAACACACAGGAAGCAGGACCTCCGTTGGCAGTAAAAAACAACTGATACTCTCCTGTTTCGGAAAAATCAACTAAATACTCATACAAAACGCCATAATTACCTGGTAATGAATAATGTCCATTATTTATAAACTCAAAATTATCCGCTATTTTTAAATTATGACGAACATTACCATTGAGCAGCTTGGATCTTTTCTTAACAGTCGTATTAGGAAAGATATATTTGTTATTATCAAAAACTAAAGATGAAGGATTGTTAAAATATATATGTACCTTGCAAATACTGCTTGAATTCTCAGGAAAAACATCAATAATTCCTGAAAGAACATTTTGAGTAGCTACTCCCCACTTCCACTCCATCGGCAAGTTTGTTAGATTCACATGATTATAGCTTGCAAAGAATCTCTCCCCCAAAATCTTGCCAACATAAAGCTCGCTTTTGTCTGGTCCTGCAAATACCATCCTCTGCTGAACTTGCACATCCTCTGACGAGGTTATCCGTACAACAATATCTCCCTTATTCTTCGTCTGGTTGTTGTGTGAAAAAAACAACCGAAAACTACCACTCACCTGAATATTCAAGAGGCTTCCATCGATATAAATGTTTTCAGGACTATTACTAAATACTATTTTTTCTGGTTCACCAACACAAAAAAGAAAACTATAAAAAAAAAGGAAGAAATATAAAAATTTAGCCAAGATAACTCAGCATAAGTCCTCTTGCAATTAAATTAAACCCATCAACCAAAACAAACAAAAGTATTTTAAACGGCAGCGATATCATGACCGGAGACAACATCATCATCCCCAATGAAAGCAGGATATTCGCCACTAATAAGTCGACTAAAATAAAAGGGAGAAATATTACAAACGCAATAATAAATGCTGTTTTTAATTCACTAATCATGAAAGAAGGAATTAACACATAAGTAGGAATGTCATCTCTCTCGGTTATTTTTTTTAAATCAAGTCCAGCAAATTGGGCAAACAAAGCTAAATCGTTTTCCTTGGTTTGTTTAAACATAAAATTTCTTAATGGTTTTTGACCAATTTCTATAGCTTTTGCTTGGGTGATTTTTCCCTTAACAAATGGCTTCACCGCATTATCGTTAATATCATTCCAAACTGGGGACATGATAAAGATTGTCATAAAAAGTGCTAACGACACAATAACCATGTTGGGGGGCGATTGTTGAGTACCCAAAGCACTCCTCATCATACCAAAAACAATCGTTATTCTTAAAAAAGAAGTTACGGATATTAAAAAGAAAGGGACAAAGGATATCAGCGAAAGGAAAAACATCAGATTAACAGAACTGCTAAACTGAATTGGTGTGTCTAATAAATTAGCTAAATCCATCTTACTCTACCTTTTTAACTAATTTTGATTTAGGAACACGGCTCTTAGTCACTAGAGCCTCTTTCTTTTTAAGAACTTCAGCAAAATCAACTGGCTCAGTTGGTGTAGTAGCACCATTTAGTGGCTGAATAACATTGATAGCTTTATTACTTACTCCAACTAAAAACTCTTGTTCATCTACTTTAACAATATAAACCGCCACCCCTGGACTTAAAAACATTTGTTCAATAAAACTAATCCGTTTATTCTTTTTATTTAACACATTATTGCCCGGAAGCTTAGTTAAAACATAGTATACAATGAATAATATTGCACCAATTGAAAGTAAAGATAAAGTTATACGTAGGTAGTGAATCATGATTTAACTATATCTTTTATCATTATTCCATATTTATTATCAATAGCGACAACCTCTCCAGTCGCGATAAGTTCTCCGTTTATTTTTAGCTCTAAGGGCTCACCATAAAAATTATCCAGCTCGATTACTGAACCTTTAGAAAAGTCATGAACATCCTTCAAGGAAAGAGTTGTTTTGCCTAAGAAAACATCTATTGTGACTGGAATATTAGAAAAAAGATCTACTTTAAACTTGGAGCCCGTTAACTGATTGCTCATTTCAGGAAAATCAAGTTTCTTCACATTGATATATTCTTGATTCAGGGCATCAGAAAATTCATTATAATCTAAGGCGTTTTTACTCATATCAGTTCCTTTGCTTTCTTCTATATCAAGATAGCTTTCTTCTTCGTTTATTGTGTCATTTAGAACATAATTTGTAAATGTATTATTATCTCTAACCTCTTTAATATCTTCAACTTCTGGAAATTCTTCAGACTCAAATTCTTCTTCAATTTGCTCCTCAGTTTTACTAAGAATATCATTAACATCTTTAGTGATATCGTCAAAGATACTTTTACTATTAACATTTATCTCGTCATGCCTTACATTATTTTTTTTCAGATCACTCGAAATTTCTTCATCTAATTCATCCAAGTCCAAGTCACTACCTAATAAATTGTCATCATCATCAAAATCAAAGCCATCAAGGTCAAAAACATCTTTTTCCTCTTCTTTACCAGTCATCCCTAAAGAGATGTCATCTAATCCACTCAAGGAATCACCTTCACCAAAAAAATCATCCTCAAGCATTTTCTTTAAATCATCCTTATTCATTATAATTTCTCCCAATCAAATTCTTCGTCCTCTGAATTATCATCAAGAACTGAGCCAAACTCTTGGTCCTTTTTTTCTTCTTCTATATTAACTTTATCAAACGAACTCATCAACAATTCCTCTTCCTTCGTTTCTTCTTTTTCTACTATTTTGGTCGGTACCTTTGGTGATACTAAGGATAAATCTATTATTTGCTCTTCTAATTTTATTGCATATTTCCCTTCACTTTGGCCAACAGAGGAAACAAAGGCTAACTGATCGGCTAAAATAAATTTAATTTTATCGCCAACCTTACTGTTTAAAACTAAAACATCTCCTTTTTGAATATTCATAAACTCACCAAAAGTTAGCTTGGCTTGACCAAACTGAACTGCAACTTCTGTGCTTATGCCACTTTTCATATTATCCGATAGAACAACTTCTTGAGTTTGATGCACAGCGATTCTTTCTAAAAAATTCTTAGAAACATGCTCAGAATAAAATAAATCAATCGAAGATTCATTATTGCCGGGGAAACCTAAGCTAAACTTTATATTAATAAAATCTTGATTGGCAGCGATGTATTTCATTGTTCCAAACTTACCATCATGAAAATTTAACTTATGTTCTTTTTCAATAAACCCACTATCAACAAAAAACTTAGCAAAAAAATCACTATAAAAACTCTTAATCAGCACCAATTCCATATCGGTGAAAGTAAACCCACCCAACTTAACCATATCCACACCAAAATACATCCCTAAAATATTTCTTAAAAATGAACTATCCAGAGAAAACAAAAAAGCTCCTTTTTTGTCTTGGTATTCTACTGTGAGGTTGTTTCCTAAAATTCTACCTAAATCATTACTGTATATCTTGTTATAGGAAATATCTTTTTGTGAAAAGACTAACTGATATTTATCTTGAGCTTTAAGTGAAATGCTTTCCATCCATTTGGAAAAAATATTAAGTTCAGATAAAATTTTCTTACGAGCGCCATCAGAAAGCTCTTCCTTCATTACAGAAGATGTTTCAGGCTGGTATAAATGCCACTGCCCAAGACCTAGTGGCAGTTTTATCTCCATACTAACGACCATTCATTACGTTCCTAACTGTTGTATTATATTTTCTATTTGCTGGCTGGCAATCTTAACAGCTGTCAAACTAGCAGACATTGCTCTTTGTATTTCCATCGCATCTACTGTTTCACCAATAAAAAAGACATTAGATTTTTCTACAGATTGAGACATCGCTTGACCCATACCATTGACTAATGGCGGAGAAGGATTAAAGGGAATGCCCGCAGCAGGAGTTGCTTTATAGGTTGAACCATCATGCTGGATTAATGCTGATTTGTTTGGAAAATCGGTAAGAGCTACTTGAAATAATGGTTTTCCAATTTCTAATCCTTGGGAAGAAAGACTAAACTCCTCGACAAGTATGCCTCTAGTCCCTTCATACTGCCATCCTGCATTTACAGGTTTCTGGATCACGATAGGCTCAATCATTGATGTATTAAACTCGCCATTACCAATATACTTATATCCATAAACATTTCTTCCTGAATTATCCAATAACTCACCCAAATCATTCAATTGAAAGTTCCCTGCTCTAGTATACAAAAAAGTATTTCCACTATCAGGAGAAACGATATAAAGACCATTACCTTGGATAGCTAAATCTAACATATTACCAGTACCAAGCTCACCTTGAGAAAAATCTATTGTTATATTTGCTAGAGCGACACTAGAACCTTCTTGATGAGGGTTAGTCCCTCCGTGTTGCATGCTCCCAGCTGAGCCAGTGTTGATAACCTTATTAAAGACTGTTTTAAAGGAATATTTGAGGGATTTGTATCCAGTTGTGCTCATGTTGCCCATGTTTGCTGTCTGAAGTCTTAGGGCTGTTTCAAATGCTCTCATAGCATTTTCACCGTTTTTCATAATATCTAGCATAATTACACTGCCTTTCTTACTTCTAACAACTGGTCAATCTGAATCAAATCTCCATCTATCTTAAAATATATTTTACCGTTATCATTTACTACACTTTGAATCATTCCCGTTAGCCTTTGACCTTTGTAAGAGTATACCGCTTCTTTCTCTATTAGATTCGCTGCCCCATTCAAAAGTTCCAATTGACTTGAAGAAGTGCTAGAACCTGACTGCTGGGTTTGCAAATTAATCATCTGAGAATAAAAATCATAACTAGAGGAAAAAGGATCATACGATGAGCTAGAGCTACCCGAAGAACTTCCCATAAAACCATCAAATGAATCGCTACTTGCGTCTTGTGATAAAAAATTCTCAAATATGTTGGTAAAGCTTTGCTGAAAATAAAGCACTGCATCCTCAGGTTTTGAAGGGTCAAACTTGTTGGCTACATTTGAAGTAAGACCATAATTATATATACCTAAATCGCTGCTCATTATACTGTTAAAGTTAGCACTGTAAAATAACAGTGTCAATGATGCCAAATCCAACAATATGAAGCCTATTCAATAAATTGACCATAAAGAATTAACACCCCTTCATTAAATATATTTTTGAGCTAACCTGCGAGTGCATGTTGTCAAAAAAATGCTTTTATACTTATTAGACAACTGTGGATAACTATTATCTACCTATATTTTATGTTGTTTTATAAATATGTAACTAATTCTGTCATTAACTCTTCGATTCCTTCACCAGTAACTGCAGAAATAAAAAAAACTTTAGTATCAAATTCTTGGCTATACTCTTGCAAAATACTTCGATCATGTAGAACATCTATCTTATTAAAAACAACTAATTGTTTTTTTTCTAAAATGTCTTTGTTGTATAAAGATAATTCATTATTAAGGACATCATATGCTTTTTTAGGTTCCATTTGCTTAAAGTCCGAAACATCTAACAGATGAATCAAAACTCTTGTTCTCTCCACATGCCTTAAAAACTGATGACCCAACCCTTGCCCGAGATGAGCGTTCTCTATAATACCTGGAACATCAGCAATCACAAATTGTTTATCATTCTTATAATTTACCACACCTAAATTAGGAACCAATGTTGTGAACTCATAATCAGCAATCTTCGGTCTAGCGTTTGTAACCCTCGAAATCAAAGAAGACTTTCCTATGTTTGGCAACCCAATAATGCCAACGTCTGCGATTAATTTTAATTCCAAATGAATTTTCATTTCTTCACCCGGCAAACCTGGCTGAGCATAATAAGGAGTTTGATTTACAGAATTAGCAAATCTAGCATTGCCCTTACCACCAATACCTCCTCTTAAAATGACGAACTCTTGTTTGTCTTCTATTAAATCAACGATTGTTTCTCCTGTTTCTTTATTGGAAATAGTTGTGCCCACTGGAAATTTAAGGGTAATATCCTCACCCTTTTTCCCATAACGGTCTCGTCCTTCTCCAGCTCCACCATTTTGAGCTTTATAAACTTTTTTATATTGATAATCCATCAGGCTCTTCAAGTGAGCATCCGCAACTACGACAATATCTCCACCCTTAGACCCATCTCCGCCGTCAGGACCTCCTCTTGGAATATATTTTTCTCGTCTAAAGCTAACGCAACCCTTACCACCGTTACCAGCTTTAACCAAAATATCAGCTACATCTATAAACATTTATTCTCCCTAGCCCCTAAATCCCACTTCGACGAGCTCAGTACATCGCCTAAAGGGGACTTTGCAACAAAAAAACTTTTAACAAGCCCCCTTGAAGATTTTTGGGGCCATAAAAAAAGCGGACATAATAAGTCCGCTTTTTATTATATAACAAAACTAAATACTATATTAGGCTACTGCTTCTACGCTGACTTTCTTGATATTACCTTTTCCTGTTTCGAATTTGACTGTTCCTGCTATTAACGAGAATATAGTGTAGTCTCTACCTAGCCCTACATTCTTCCCTGGTTTGAACTTGGTGCCTCTCTGCCTTAGTATGATATTACCTGCAACTACTTGTTCTCCGCCAAATTTTTTAACACCTAAGTATTTAGGATTGCTGTCTCTTCCGTTACTTGAACTTCCCTTACCTTTTTTATGAGCCATATCTATATCTCCCTATTATTTACTCTGCTTTTTTTGCAGTTGTCTTTTTAACTGGTTTCTTTTCTACAGGAGCAGAAGCTTTCACTGTTTTTTTCACTGCTGGCTTCTTAACTACTGGAGCTACATCAGCAGCAACCACTTCTACTTTTTCTTTAACAGGCTTGCTGTCTGCTTTAGCGATATCTTTAATATTAAGTATTGTATATTGTTGTCTGTGGCCTTGTTTCTTATGATAACCAGTTTTGTTTTTGTATTTAAAAACAATTACTTTTTTATCTTTAAACTCAGGATCAATTACTTCTGCTTTAACAACGTAACCTTCAACATAAGGTGTACCAACACTGATAACCTTTCCATCGTTAACAAAAAGAACTTTATCTAAAACCAGTTTGGCTTTATCTTTTTCACCTAATCTATCGACATATAATTTCATGCCTTTTTCTACTTTGTATTGTTTACCAGAAACTTCAACTATTGCGTACATAATTTCTCCTGTTCATTGGTTCATTTGTTCACTAGTTCATTAATCAGTTAATTCAACTGTCGAATCCGCAAACCGGCTTTAAATTTTACCTTCAAAGGTAACTAGTGTCAACAAAGAAAAATCGCGGGTTTCGCTACTTTGTTTCTAGCATAAAAACACAATAATCTGCCCTAAGATTAGAGAACAAACTAATGATCTTTTCGCTATCTCCTTCTGAAGACAAAAGAGGTATCGTCTTTATTATCCTAACACCTATCTCCTGACAGAAATCGTTAAAGTCCTTAATGGTTAAAACTCTAAGGTTGGGAGTGTTATACCACATGTGTGGCAAAGCTTTGGTAACAGGCGTTTTGCCTTTGAAGAAAAGGTCAAACCTACATTTCCAAAAACCAAAATTAGGAACACTGACAATTGCTTTCTTCCCTACTCTAACGACCTCTTTAATCGCCTGATCGGGTCTAGCAACTTGTTGTAAAGTTTGGGAAAGAATAACGAAATCAAAAGCTTTATCCTGATAATCAGGCAGCCCCTTATTTAAATCGTATTGAATAACGCTAAGGCCTTTGCTAACGCATTCTGCAATTTTTTCTTCGTCAATTTCTAAACCAAAGGCTTGTATTTTCTTGATCTTCTTAAGCGTATATAGCAAACTCCCATCACCACAACCAATGTCTAAAACTCTCGAGCCTTCCTCAATATAATTAAGTATCGCCTCTAAGTCTTTTCTTTTTTCTAACATTTTCAATACTCTTTTCATTTTACATTCTCCAAAAAGCCATGAATTAATTTCTCATGTAAATCGTTCTGCAACAAAAAAGAATCATGGCCATAGTCAGCATTTATTTCGCAAAATGACACATCAATATTGTTTTTCCTTAAAGCTTTAACTAATTCTTCAGACTGATATGTGGGGAAAAGCCAATCTGAGGAATACGACAAAACAAGAAATTTACTTTTTACCATTGCCAGCGCTTCTTCCAACGAATTATAACCTGAAGATAAGTCAAAATAATCAATTGCCTTAGTTAAATAAATATACGAGTTAGCATCAAATCTTTCCGTGAAACGTTGTCCTTGATAATGCAAATAACTTTCTACCTGAAATTCTGTTAAAAACTCGTATTGAAATTGCTGTGAACTGCTCAACTGTCTGCCGAATTTCCTAGTCATGCCTTCTTCAGAAAGATAAGTAATATGTCCTAACATTCTGGCTATACTGAGTCCTTTACGTGGTAATTCTTTTTTTCCATAATAATCACCTTTGTTCCAGGCTGGATCAGAAATTATGGCCTGTCTGCCAACTTCATTAAAAGCTATGGCTTGTGGTGAAAGTTTTGTTGTAGTGGCTATCGCAACCACAGACTTTATCATTTCTGGATACATTTGAACCCATTTTAGCGCCTGCATTCCGCCCATAGAGCCACCAGAAATTGAGTATAAACAATCAATTCCAAGCGACTTAACTAAAGCATGCTGAACATTTACCATATCTTCTATAGTTATTACAGGAAAAGTCATCGCATATGGTTTTTTGGTAAGCGGGTCTAGCGAGCTAGGACCTGTTGTTCCAGAACACCCACCCAAAACATTGGAACAAATAACAAAATACTTATTGGTATCAAAGGGCTTACCTGGTCCAACCATAACGTCCCACCAACCAGTTTTCTTGTCCTCTTTATTATGTTTTCCTGCAACATGAGCATCACCAGAAAGAGCATGTAATAACAAAATCGCATTACATTTGTCTTTACTTAAAACACCATAAGTTTCATAAGCCACACAAATAGGACCAAACTCTCTACCACTTTGCAGAGGCAGTTTACTATCACCAGCGAAAGTAAAAACTCCTTGTTTAATGTTTAGTTCTTCTGAAAATGACATGGTTGTATTATAACGTTCAATCGTTTGCTTCGACAAGCTCAGCACAAGCACTTGTTCAATCGTTCAATTTTCTATATACGTTGGGTGAGTTGTTGTTAGTGTGACTAGCTATAGACTATACTAAAAGGGAACTCTTTAAATTTCTTATTTAATAAGGTTTCATCGTTGATTTATATTTAAGCTTTGTTTTTGTGGATAGTTTTTAGATTCGTTAAGTTTACATTAAGTGAAGTTGTAATACAACCCGCTAGGTCTAAGACGGTTTCAATCCTTATTTTATTGGATATGTGGTCTGAAATCTGGAAACATCTGTTTACTTTCTTTGTCCCATGCTCGTTTCAATCCTTATTTTATTGGATATGTGGTCTGAAATTTATCAGCTATCCTACAACATCTCATCATACGCAATTGTTTCAATCCTTATTTTATTGGATATGTGGTCTGAAATCTGCCACACTGTGCCAGCCATAAAACTTACCGAACAGTTTCAATCCTTATTTTATTGGATATGTGGTCTGAAATAGAATGAGTTTATATTGTTTATGAAGAGATAGAGTATGTTTCAATCCTTATTTTATTGGATATGTGGTCTGAAATTCCATTGTAAACAGTTACTCCCCATTTATTAATTTGTTTCAATCCTTATTTTATTGGATATGTGGTCTGAAATTATTTCTGCAGGGTGTTGAATTCGCTAAAAATTTACTGTTTCAATCCTTATTTTATTGGATATGTGGTCTGAAATAGACATGGAGACGAATAACTGGGTAATCGGAACATAGTTTCAATCCTTATTTTATTGGATATGTGGTCTGAAATACAACAACAGGTGAAAGGGAACAGTTTATAAAATCGGTTTCAATCCTTATTTTATTGGATATGTGGTCTGAAATATTTTAGCGGGCAAACTCAAACAGTGAACCTAACGAAGTTTCAATCCTTATTTTATTGGATATGTGGTCTGAAATTGCATGATGTTTATTTAAAAACCGCTCTACTAACATGTTTCAATCCTTATTTTATTGGATATGTGGTCTGAAATTGAATAACGTTGTATCAATTTTACTTGCTTTGTCTTGTTTCAATCCTTATTTTATTGGATATGTGGTCTGAAATCCTATAACTCCAAACTTAGTAACAAATATAATGCTTTAATTAAATTTTCAAGATACTTATCTAACAAAAACTGTGACGGATTTTTGTAGATTTCACTTAACCTTTTATCAATCTCCGCAAACAAAATTCATCTGCAAGCCAAACAATCGCTATTATTTACTTAATAAAATTATTTTACACAAATATTTCTATAACAGCAATCCAGACACTTCGCTTTACTAGTCGTAGCTTTTGGATACGTTTCATTTACTATTATATCAAATATCTCATCAATTACATCCAGCGCTTTTTGTTTATCTTGAAGCAAAATGTCAACCTCATGCAAATAATTATCGCTTCTTGTAAAACATATATAACCTTTATTAACAAATACATCATATTTTTCCTGAACAAGTAAAGCATATTGAACAATTTGTGTTTTATAAGTAGTAAAAAGTTTTTCTTTGTACTCTGCATACTTATAGTCAAGAATCACAGCTGTTTCATCTTTTAAAAATAAAATCTCATCCACCTCACCTCTTAGCCTTAGTTTTTCAGATTTAATGTATACATTTATCTTTTTATCTATTACCTCTAACTTTTTCCGTAAATATCCTTTATTAACTGTGCTTTTGTAATCATGGACTTCTCTTCCTTTGACAACCTTATACCTTTCGCCTTCGTGTTGAGAAATACCTAGACAATACATATAATATATAAACCTTGGACAAAAATTATATTCTAAAACATCTGAGGGTGTTATGGTAACTGAATTCATATGATAAAACTTTTTAATTCATCACAAACTAATTCTTTATTAAAAGCCTGACCTACAAATCTTGCTTTTGAAAAACACTCTTCACAAACTGGAAAAACATAAACAGAGTCAGTTGAATGATCAATTATTTCCGAACAATACTCTTTTAAGGCGTCAACGTCTGATTTGTCTGCTTCGCCTAAAAAAACAGATTTCTGCACTCGATAAAAACCGTAACCCTTGGCATCCTTAATTATCTTATTTCTAACTTTATTCGAGGTAACATCATAAATAAACCAAGTCAACATAATTGTATGCTCATCCATTTAATATTGTCTGAGCGACATGGTGACATTCCAGCTGAATAGCTGTTTTCCTAGAGACCTGTCTATTCCGATGTCTAATTTTTTCATCAAGATGATTATAAAACTGCACCAGCAATTCTTTTTTCCCTTGCTTATTTAAAATCACGCCTCCTCCATCTAATTGCTCAAAACAATCCACATTCATTCTTTTGCAAGTACATAAATGAGTCACAGGAATGTCTGCATATACCCTAAACAACTCAATAATATCAAATACTAATGACTTTTTGTTATAATTATCTGCATGAACAAATCCTATATAAGGATCAAGTCCAGCAATGATACATGCTTTCTCCACCATAGAATAAATAACACTATAACTATAATTAAGCATACAATTAAATTTATCCAATGCAGGCTGTCTGCTTCTACCATTGAACTCGAATCCTTTAGGCATAATCATACTTAGAACCTCAAAATACTTCTTACTGATGTTTCCCTCATATCCCATTATTGAAGGTATAATGTTCTCATCAAAAATCAACAAATCTATGCTTTTACGTAACTCCAAAATATACGCAATACTGTCTTTGAAATATAACTCCTTTGCAGGTCTCTTATAACCTAGTTCCCTCAAAAAAGACACTTGATTATCAATTTTTATTAACATCCACTCTTTTGATAAATCGAAACCTTCTTTCTTATCACTTATTTCCAATTGTCTTCTTCTGATTTTGACTGTTGAGCCTATTTTCGGAAACCAAACTCTAGCATATGCTCCTTTATAGTCATCAAGAAAAACAATATCTATATTATTGTCTAACGCAAGTTTTATCGCGTCTGTAGACAAAGAAGCTTTTGTAGCTATGTGAATAGAAGATATTTTTTTTACTGAAAATTGAGCTTTTGTCTCATCTACTTTGACTTCAAAACAACCATCTTTCACATGTAAATATGAACCATATGTAGTAATTGTAAGCTCCATTTATTTGTAACTATCTAAGACGTCATTAGCGTCTTGCAAGTCAAAAAATTCAGGATCAAGTCCTGCTTCACACCAACTTGAAATTTCTTCATATTCAGGATGATTTTTGTTTTTTAAAATCTCAAGTTTTTCGTAATAGCTATGTAGTCCTCCACTGTTTTCCTGTGGTGCTGCAAATTCTCCTTCTACACATATTGGGTAAATTTCCTTCTTCTCTGGGGATACTAATTCTTCAACCTTAACATTGTGTCTCCATCCATCGCCAAAATCATAAATATAGTCAAAGGTATCACCTTCTTTCAAGATATCAACCAGCTCAAATAAATCCTCATCAAGATCATTCTCCATTGACTCATATTCTAAATTAGTATATGTTTTTCCTTTAACCTTAAAGACATGCATATGACAATCAGCCCAAGGCATTACAATTTGAATAACCTCATGAAAATCACCTAACGTAAAATAACTGGGCACTTTCACTCGCCTCCAAATTAACGGGTCACTGTTTTTTAAAGAAATCTTAAAAATATAAATTTTACCTTTATTCATTTATTTACTCCTCTTACCTTAGTTTTATTAAATAAAATAATCTTCCATCCTTGGTGAACGAACAAAACCAGTTTCCAAGTTGTACTGATTAGGGATTTGACTTGAATTAATAATGATAAAATTTTCATCTTTATAGTCAGGCAAATACCTAAGAGGTATGCTTAGCATATACTTCTGCATTTTGATAAAATGATTTTTAATTTTCACCTTGTTCTCAAAGCTATTGTTATTAGCTGACAAGCATTTTAACAATAAATAATATTCAGTTAATAACTCCTGTGACACAGAATTAACCTGAATAAATACAGGTACCGTCTTATATTCTTGCTTTATTAACTCAAATCCATCCTTACCACAAAAAGCATCTGTATACTTTAATAGAGACATACTATTATATATTTCTAAGCTTGTTGAGGTCTCTGCTATGCTTTTCATCTCTTTATAATACTCATGTGAAAGCTCAAAAAAATCTTTCTCTTCTATCTGCTTTTTGTTTACTAAAATATCTTTTGTTTTATTTAATGAAACTAAATCATAAACATATTTTGCATAACTATTTCCAGTATCGGATACTAATTCAACAATACGCACATAACCCTTTTCTAACTTACCATTTCTATTACATCTTCCGCATGCCTGAAAAATAGAATCAAGAGGAGCAATATCTCGATAAACAACATCAAAATCAATATCTACACCAGCCTCTACAACTTGTGTTGATACAACAATTTGCCTTTTAGTATTATGCCTTATTTGATTTATTCTATTTAGCCTCTCATCTGGGATAACGTTTGACGATAAGTACAAAGGATTTAAATCAAAATCCTTCAAAAAATTATACACAACCAAAGAACTATTCACTGTATTTAAAATAAACAGGTAACTCTTGTCTGAGTGCTCAATTTCAGAAATAATTTCTTTACAAAAATCTTCTATTTTAATTTTTTCTGTTATGCTCGAAACATCAAGGACTATACGGTTCAATGACTTAAAAAATCTATGTTTTGATATGGCTAATTCTTTTATTTCTTTATTATCTTCAGAAAAAATTAAAGGCATTGTTGCGGTCACGAGAATAATCTTCATGTTTAATAGATCCGCTGTCTCTGTAAATACCCGCCTTACTAAATCCCAATACTTTCTTGGAATTGATTGAACTTCATCCAAAATAATAATGGAATTTGCAAGATTATTGTACTTTTTAAGTTGCCGGTTAAGACCTGAAAGCATTGTATGAAGTAATTGGTAAAAAGTTGTTATTATAATGTTGCTATGCCATGTTTCTATCAAAAACTCTGCTTGATTATCTGTTACCTCGTAACTATTACTTTTTTCATATTTTTTTGTATTAATTTCTGTCAAATGATGTTGAGTTGTAATAATGCTTGGATCGTCTGTTTGTAATACTTTTTCAAAAACACTGGAATTTTGATCTATTACAGAGGTAAAAGGCAAACAATAAATAATTTTCTTTAAACTACAATCCATTTTTAGCAATTTCAACGCAGCATTAAATGCCGTAAGCGTTTTGCCAATCCCTGTAGGAAGATTAATCGACATAATTCTAGTGGTAACATCTAAATTATTTTCAACCTCTTTATAAGCATCATCCCTTATCTTGTCTATATCTGATGAATCTTTAAAAACTCTCTTTTTGAATTCATCGACACAAAGATAATTTAGGTAAGTTTCGTTGTCTCCTAACAATTCTCTATTAAAAATACAATCTTGTTTATCTGCATATACCAGTAAAGAAAAATACAGGTTTAATTTATTATAAAACACTAGATTATATCCAATTAATTTCTTCTCAAGATTTCTTCTTAACTTACTTAACCTAAATTCCTGATTCCATTCAACAAATAATTTTTTATCAATAATTGAATTATTAAAATATGGATTATAAATTTCCTTAATTTCATCATAATTAATATTACTAACAATTCTTTCTAAACGATCGTCTATGTCTTCAGAAACACTAAGCATCTCAGTTAAATTCTCAAAACTACCGTGATGTTTTTTTATTGCTAAATACGCTAAAAGAGCGTCATGTTCATCAGCACCATTCTGCAACAAATAATATAAGCAAAACAATGCAGACACCTCACTGTGCCTCATCAGAACTTCATTATGGATCGATTTCCCCTGTATCTTATCTTGAAAATAAATAGTAGATTTCCCAAAGTCATGAAACAATAAAATAGCTTTTAATACATCTTCAGAAATAATATTTAAACTAGATTGCTTATATTTTTTAAGCCCAATATCATGAACATTCACCAAATGGTCTTTTAATAATTTATCTGGATGAGATCTAAGCTTATAAGAATATAATATTTTCACCATTACTTACTTCATAATATTTATTTGTTTTTATCTTTATAGGATTTCCGTCTGATTCATAAATAAACTCCTTATACTCAATAACTTCGCGATCATTCTTCATCCTATTTGGCAAAATCACTGTAAATATCTTTAATTCACCAAATTCAATGTCTAAAACAGATGATTTATCACAAACACTATTAATTAAACAAAATTCGTTTGTCGATGTTTTTTGTAAACAACCATACTCCCCAATATATTCATAATTAGCTAATGTCTGTGATATTCCAAGCGATATTGTATAAACTGATGTATGACTCTCTAGTTTTACTTTTAACTCCTCATACACGTTTTTATCCTTACAAGCAAAATAGATTCTATACTTAGGATCTTTAATAAACTCTACATTTTGAGGTTTATGATCTTCATAGTGACTAAAATGTATTTTGGACGTTACCTTAAGATTATTATGAGGAATAACAACCTTTTTTATCGAAGATAATAAACTTAACCCAATCAAAACATCCTCATCAATAAACTTTTCTGGATTCAAACTCTTATCCACCCCAATAATTGCACCAATAATACCTTGAATCGCTGTCCTACCTGGAAAAGGAAAAGATAAAGGTGACATTGTTGTAAATATCTTTTTAATATGAGCATAATCAGCCCAAATATCAAAAATTAAAATATTATTCACATTAACTCCTTTTAAAAATTCTTGTATTCTATTAAGGATTTTATAGTATCAATGTTACTTAATACGCATCTATCATCCTTTATAACAATAACTTTCTCGATTTTGTCTTTATTTTTTACGACTTTATCAGAAAAATTTTGCAAATCAATTTTGACTTCTGAAATATCTCGTAATTTTTCATCAGATAATTGAGCATCTAAACGAATCAACTTATCTAACTCCCCAATAAAAAAATTATCTTTTTTATAAACAACTCTTACTAACAGTCTAGGACTATGACCCATTTTAGAACGAGAAAGCAAATTCTTGGTTCCTTTCCACATGGCTTCCAATAACTCTTCTGTGTCCTCTTCGCTAAGCCCCGTATGTTTTGCTGCATTTTCGTTAATAACACCATAAAAAGCAATTAAAGAATAAGGCAAAACATATTCCTCTCTAAATGCCTGTTGATGTTTTCCTTCTTGAGAAGCAAAAGCTCCTGTTCCCTTTATATGAACTAAGTCAACTTGATGCAAAGACCGTCCCATCTTAAATTGTACAGGACCAGTATATGTTATTGAATCTTTATCTAAAGGGATAACTCCACCAAAAAGTCTTACATCAATACATTCTGTTAATATACGCTTGTCTTTTTCTACTTTATCTTTGCCAAAATCTCCAGCACGACTTTTGCCATCATTTAGTCCGCCTTTTTCTTTTTTTGATTCTGTCTGTCGACAAAAAATATCTTTTCCGTTATTCCCATTGTATCCTTTATAATTGAACATATAATCCCTAATAGTTCTTTTTAATCTAACATCAGTAACAATATTAATCCTAGTCTCCTCATCAATTCTGGGCTTATTTTCATCCATCGGGTCACCATTTGGATTACAATCTTTAATATCATATAAAAACAATAACTCTGATCTATTCTTTAATTCTGTCATATTAGTTTACCTCCTCATTTTTTTCTTTTTCATTTCTAAATTCCTTTGCCAAATTCATTCCCATAACAAAATAGAAACTTATTTCATCATTAGTCATATCAAATGTTGACTCCAACATATATTTAGAAATAATAGTTTCCAAATCTTTATAGTAATTTTTATCATACTCCTCTAGTTTATTAATTATTTCAGGCAAAAGCTTTTTAATATACTTCTCGTCTAATTTCAATCCATTAAGCTTTGATTTGAAAGGTGTTGAATTCCTCTCTGAATACTGTATGTTAAATAAAAATTGACAAAGAACTCCTTCTAAAAATATTGCCTTCTTTGTATTATTATCAAAAAATTCTTTGTGCTCATCTAAAAAAATATTGTACTTATTACTGTCCATGACAACCTCCCTTTCTTTTATTGATTCTTTTTTATTCCATAACTTTAAATGGTTCATAAATCTTATTAAAAGCATAGAATTTAATAAATCTACGAATAGATACTCTTCATTAACAAATTTGTTTCTTAATTTTGTTATTATTCTATTAATTACAAAGTCATAATCAACCTTTTTCACTATAAAAATAGACCTAACAATTTCAAGAAAGTAAGAAGAAAAATCTCCTTCTATTTTTGATGACGGGAAAAAATGTTTAATAACTCCAAAGCTCATTTTCAAATCTTTTATCCCATCTTTAAACGTTAAATCTTTAAACAATAAATTATTCTCTGAATATTCTCTAGCACTAAAAATACTGTTAAATCTAGAAGGGAACACATCATCTATCGATAAAACAATCTTAAATTCAGCATTATTCTCTTCATAAAACAATAAAGTAAAGTTAGCTGAATTGTTTGTTTCTTTTAATATATCAACCAAATCATCTTCTAACTTATTGGTCTCTTTTAATTTCCTTAAGTTCAATAACCCATATTGGTCATTAAATAAAACATCTACAAATTCTTTATTATTACCTTTATCTAAGACTACTTCTGGTATTAAAAAGTAATTGAATCCATAAAAGTTAAAAGAAAGTCTTTGCTTAATCGCGGTTTTATATTTTAATATTTTTTTAGCACAATCTTCACATACTGGGAAATTTTTCCAAGCATTTTTTACATTAAATCCACCTGAAACAACAGATTGTTCAGTCTTAACAGCATAAAAATTGTAAGGGCTCACATACCCCCATACTTCATCTTTTTTCAGCATACATAAAGAACACACAGCTTGTTCTCCCACATATTTTTTATCATTAGAATAGTATTTAGCATAAATCTCGGAAGTCCGATTAACCACTTTATTCTTAACCTCATCTATTTCTGCTAAATACTGACCATTTATCATTAATGTAATCAAAAAAGACTCTTTATAGTCCACCTTCTCCGATATATCCAAAACTAATTCCTCGATGTTGGCATCAATACAATTTGTTATTTGTTTTAAGCGCTCATAACAATTCAAAGAATTTTTTATTTTTGATAATGCAGAAATTGTTTTCTCTTTAATACTTTTATCCCCTGCTTTATTAACACGATAAGTTGGGAACGCAGGTGTACTATTAGGACTATCTAGTTCTTCAAACAAATACCTATATTCATTTCTTGCAGCATCATAATCCTCATAGGTAATTTTATCATATAAGAAAACATCATTATTAAAACTAAACTGAATCACGCAAACCATCCCACCAGTGTGCGACATATTTAAACCTAAAGGATTATCTTCAAAATACTCCTCTGGAATGTATTTACCCAATTTATAAAGTTTTTTTAACATTTATCCTACTCGTTAAAATTTTATACATATTTTTTTATTGTCCCATAACCTCGAGAAACAGATTTCCCTATCCCAATATAATCAGGTAATTCAAAATTGATTTTAAATGTTCCTAAGAAACCTAATACCTCAAACCCCTTTAGTATCACTTTATTTAAGCTTAAACTGCTCTCACACACTATTGGCTGTTCAACCCTATACCCTAATCCCTTACAAACAGAAATAATGTTTCCTATTAAACAATTATTAAGGATCGTTCTCTTATCATTGTAATCTAATGCCAAATTATACTTTTTATAATTATCTTGATTTAAACCTATCCATGGAGAAACAAACTTATAAGTATTCATTTTTAAGGACTCACCAAAAGAATAAAAATCAGAACACAATTGTTTTTCATATATTGGAATATTTTTACCTTGGATTTCAATACTTTTAATATCCATAAACATTTTTTTAAAAATTATTGATGGTTTTTCACCAATTGATATAACATGGGGCTTCTTATCTATCACTTTAAATTGAAATAATGGGTAACGATATATTTCTTTACCTGTTACTGTATCGTGATTATGTACAAGGTCATATTCTTTATACTTTTCTCCAATATATCCTCTCAATTTATGAGATTGATCTTTTGATAAATCAACATTTTCGAAAACTAATTTTCCTATTTTTAAATTAATCAAAATCTAGTCTCCTTAAAACAACATACATACAATATTACTTAAAAAACATTATTAAATCCAGTTTCAACTAATTTTATTAACCAATAACCAAATTACTAAATATAAAACGCTGTATTCAATAGGTTACAAATATAACTATAACACTTCCTATGTATTTATCACCACCTCCTCTAATTACACTAAAGACACTGTGCGAAAAGAGCTATAGATAATGTTAGCGAATGGAACGCAGAAAAATCAGGACGATTTTTCAGGACAACTGAGCCAGGACAGGCGAATTTGTCCGTTAGTGTAATAAGCGTTACTTTATCTAAGCTCTGAAGCTTCATGTGTCTAGCGGATTAATAAGGCCGGCGATGAGGCCTTATATAAAGAATCTAAAAGTTCACCTTTAATAAATGAACAGACTCCCGCCTACTCGGGAATGAATTTAAAGTTAGTACAACTAACCAAACCCCAAACATTTTCATAACTAAATCTTTATATTTCTACAAACTAAGGCTATTATTAGTAAATAGTAAAGGAGAAGCAGATGATAATAGTAACTGGAGGAGCCGGATTTATTGGTAGCAATATAGTCAAAGGACTAAATGATAAAGGCATTACAGATATACTTATTGTAGACAATCTTTCTAACCCAGAAAAACATTTAAACTTAAACTCCTTAAAATATTACGATTATGTTGATAAACAAGACTTCATTGCCAATCTAGATAAATTCAAAGCTTACAGAACAATATTTCATCAAGGAGCATGTTCGGATACAACCGAAACTGATGGCAAATATATGATGAGAAACAATTATGAATACTCAAAAGAACTTCTACTGTTCAGCTTAAATAATGACATTGACCTGATATATGCTTCCAGTGCTTCAATTTACGGTAATGGAGACAAGGGATTCAAAGAAGACCCAATGTGCGAGTATCCTCTAAATGTTTATGCCTTCTCAAAATTTTCTTTTGATAACTTTGTGAGAAATGTCAGATTAAAAAGAAAAAACATAGATTCACAAATACTCGGTCTTCGTTATTTCAATGTTTATGGCTATCAAGAAAATCATAAAGGTAAAATGGCATCAGTTGCCTACCGTATGTTTAATCAAATAAAAAACAAAGAAGAGATTAAATTATTTGAAGGTAGTGAAGGATTTTTAAGAGACTTTATTTTTATTGAAGATGTTGTAAAAGTTAATTTATTTTTTTATGAAAACGGAAAACAGGGCATCTACAACTGTGGAACTGGAAAAGCAAGAAGCTTCTTAGATATTGCAAACACCGTTCAATCCCTTAACAAGTCAGCAAAACTAATATATACGCCTTTTCCAGAACAATTAAAAGGCAAATACCAAGTTTATACTCAAGCAGACACGACTAAACTACGTGCGGCTGGCTTTACACAAAACTTTCACACATTGGAAGAAGGTATTGGGAAATATTATCATAAATTTGAATCAACAAATGGTTATTTTAAATAACAACTAGCTTTTTAATAAAACTGCAAGTTCTTTTGATATTCTTTCGGCAGCCCCACTACTACCCATAACCTTAATACCATCAACTCTTACTCGCTCAAAAAAATCTCTATCCTTAACTTTCTGCTTAATTAGCTTAGCAATCACTTCACTGTCTTGCGAGTCAATAAACTCAGGCAAATTACCTAACAATTTTTTTTGATCCAAAAATCTTTTTCTAGTAGTCTGTGGTCCATAACCTCTAAAGGTAAAAAGCGGAATTCCAAATCCTATTACCTGCTCATTCGCCGTACCTGCTAAACCTAAAACGATATCAGCTTCCTTAAGCATGTTTTCAAATTTAACCATCTTAATAAAATCCTTTTTATCCTCTATTTGAAACTTATTTTTATCCAAATTGTTAGGAACCGCTACCTGGTATACCCATTCATCTGGAAGATTTAAAATAACCTCTTTTATTAAACTATAATTTATATATGCCTCTCTCCTGCTCCCAGGCAGAACACCTACAATAAATTGATTTTGGTCTGTCTTTGGCAATCGCTTAATCTTAAAACCATCCATCATCACGTTACCAAAATATTCTGCATTGACTCCCCGAGCTACTAGATTTTCTGCTGTAACACTATCTCTAGCCAGCACTTTCGTTTTAGATTTTTTGAAAAAATATCGTTCTATCCAAAAATGAGGCTCAAAAAAATCTGATTTAGCTGTAGATATAAAAACAATTTTTTTATATTTTAAAAATAAATATGAAAGAATAAACGGCAAAAAATCTCCTACACAAACCACCAAATCATATTTAATTTTAGAAGCATTTTTTATTTGTTTAAAATGAAGCGACAAAATGCCTGATGATAAATCCTTAACTAAAGACAAGATATTTTTGACAAAACCACCAGAACTAGTCTCTTTCTGCGGACCAATTATATTGATACCCGTAAGAGCTGAAAAAGCACCACCTTCACCTACCATTGGAAGAACATAAAAGCTATCGTCAGATAATATTTTTTGTAACTCAGTTAAAATTCTAAAGGAAATCAAATCTTCTCCATGTCCATTAGAAAGAAAAAGAATTTTAGACATTGTGTCGTTTAACATACGCCTTAAATTTCTCCAAAGCATTATGTCTATGACTTAATTTATCCTTCTCCTCTGAACTAAGTTCAGCCATAGTTTTCATTAATTCTGGCAGATAAAACACTGGATCATAGCCAAAGCCGTTACTACCGCGCATCTCCTCAAGAATTAATCCATTTACAGTACCTTCAAAGGCCATGATTGTCCTATCCGTTGGTTGATAAAAAGCAAGTACTGTTACAAAGCTAGCTGTTCTTTCCTGAAAGGGAAACAATTTAGTAGCTTCAATTAACTTAGTACAAAGGGCCAAACTGCTTTTATCATTACCTGCATATCTTGCAGAATGCACACCCGGAGCGCCATCAAGAATGTCTACCTCGAGGCCAGAATCGTCAGCAATTATATACTCTTGAGGATATTTTTTTGCAACTGCACTAACTTTACTTCCCGCATTATCAGAAAAAGTAAGCCCATCCTCAACTATCTCTTCTGTCCAACCAAGGTCCTTTAAACTAAGAACTTCTATGCCTAAATCTTGTAAAATATGTCTAACTTCTTTAGTTTTATGTTCATTATGCGTAGCTAAAATAATTCTTTCCATTTTACACTTCCTTATATAAATATTTATACGCTTTCTGTGCTATATCCTGGCGATAATACTTCTTCTCAAAATTAATTTTCTCTACTGCTGAATATGCTTTGGCAACAGCTAGCTTTAAATCTTTGTTTAGGGCTGTAACACCAAGCACCCTACCTCCTGAGTTAACGATTTTACCTTTCACTAACTTGGTCCCAGCATGAAACACCAGCACGCCATCGTGCTGAAGATTGGTTAGTTCTATACCTTTAGGATACGCATCTGGATAACCTTCAGAAGCAACTACTACACAAACCGCATACTCATCCTTCCACTCTATTTTAACTTCAGACAACTTATCCTTAACTACAGCAGCCATAATAGTATACAAATCTGTTTTTAATCTTGGCAAAACTACTTGCGTTTCTGGGTCACCAAAACGAACATTAAATTCTAAAACTTTTGGCTGTCCATTTTTAATCATTAACCCAATAAAAATAATACCTCTATAGACAATTCCTTCACCTTTTAAACCTATCATAAATCTATCTAGAACTTCTGTTTGAAAAAGCTTCATTAATTTCTCGTCAACAATCGGTGCTGGCGAATAGGTGCCCATTCCCCCTGTATTTGGCCCTTTGTCTCCATCAAAGATAGCCTTATGGTCTTGAGCTGGAACCATTGGAACAATGGTGTTTGCATCTACAAAAGCAAGAATAGAAGCTTCTTCGCCTTCTAAAAACTCTTCAACAACGAGCTTGTCCCCAGCTGAACCGAAATCTTTGTCTTTCATTATTTTGTCCAACGCTATCTGAGCCTCTTCGGGACTATGAACAATAATAACTCCTTTGCCGGCGGCTAATCCGTCAGCTTTAAGAACCAAGGGATACTCCGCCTCTACTAAATATTTGCTAGCCTTCTTATAATCGGAAAATTCCTCATAATTAGCGGTAGGAATCTTGTATTTTTTCATAAAACGCTTAGCATAAGACTTGCTTCCTTCAAGAATAGCACCCTTCTTTTGAGGGCCAAAAACAGCAAGTCCTTGCTCTATCAAAACATCAGCCAGCCCATTAACTAAAGGATCTTCTGGTCCGATAACAACTAGCCCAACTTTTTCTTGATTAGCAAAATCTATTATTGACTGACTATTCATTAAATCTAACTCAACATTCTCTGCAATTTCTGCAGTTCCTCCATTACCAGGAGAAACGAAAATTCTGCGAATCTCTTTACTTTTTTTTAAAGACCAAGCTATAGCATGCTCTCTTCCGCCACTACCAATAATCAGAATATTCATTGCCTAAAACTCCTTAAACTTTGCTATATGTAGAATAAACTACAATACAATCAACGTCAAACATTTGAAAAAATAACTGAAATTTTTCTATAAATAAAACGATAACCTGTTAGCAAATAACTTAATAGGAGAAAAAATATGAATCATAAGGTAATAGCTTTTAATAAAAATTTAGCCAAATGGCTCGATAACTTAACAGAAAAAGAAAACGCACTAGCTATCTATTTACAATTAGAAAAGGGAAATGCACCAAAAAATGTCAAATTAAGTGGGTTTTTCATTAATCCTCTTGCCTTAATACCAACTTATGCAAAAGGAGCAGCGACAAGACTAGAAAATCAATTAGGAGATGCTTACAAACAAGATCCTCTATCTTATATACGATTATCAACAAATATTCCAATGCTTCAAAGAATTATGGTCTTAGAACAACCAACAACAATAGGAATACTTGAAGACATTGCTTTAAGTAAAGATATCTACAGAGCTTTAAATGCTAAATTTATTGGTTTTGAGTATCCTTTCGAAAATTTTATAAAAGAACTATCCAGTTTCGTCGTAAATTTGTTACAAATATTGTGGGACAGAGAAAGACCAATTAAGCCATAAAAACCATGTAAACATATTGCAATTTTTTACTTTGTTCTTCGATTATTTTTAGACAAATTCTATAAGAAGGGAATTATGCTATACAAAATATGTTCTTTAAACACCAGCTCTCAAGAATTAAAAACACTTAGAGACACACTAACGTGGCACAGAGAAGGGCTACAGTTACTTGCAAAAGCAAGCAATGAAGAAGAAGTTCTCTATGCCTTTACCAAATATCTTAATATCCATTATCTTCCTTCTTCTTTAGCTGTGAACAATGGCAATATTAGCGAAAATATAGAATTAGTAAAAGATATAATGTTGTATTACCTCTTCCACTCCTTACCCTCTATTTTGAAGTGTTCTGATGTTGTAATATACCAAACTAACTTTGATCAAATTTTTGGAGAGACACAAGGTGGATATCTTTGGGTCCAAACCAAGTTTGTTGACAAAAATTACGGTTCCAGATTTACCATCAAAGAATTAATTAACGATGAACCCACAAGACAAGGAAGAATGTTGAATGTATATACCATACAAAATGGCGGGGTTACTCATGATTTTGCCCACGAAGAGATATTTCCTAATATAGAAGTAGGTAATGGTATCTCCTACGTTGAGATACCAGCAGCAAAGAACAAAGAGGGAAAAGTAATAGAAAAAAAGCAAATTCAAACATCTGGAAGCTCTAACATCTCTATACTGCTGGATGTAAATTCGCCACTAGGATTATTGTTTTTAGAATTTAATCAAAAAAATAGCAAACACTCTATAGCCACGGACTCTAATGATAAAACTACCGCTATTTTCCATAATGAAGCAAGAGACAGTTCTGACCTCAAATCGTCAATGAGTATGCTGCATTCACCACAAGCACAAACCATGAAGAAGTTATTTGAAATTTATAAAATTAATGTTGAAACTCAAAATCAGATATTAACAATCTTATATAATGAAGGAATCATGTTAGAAGTTCGCAGAGAACAAGAATTCGAAGGTATTGCTGGATTAAATATAATCGCTAGGGCACATAATGCTAACTACTACATAGAACTAATCATAAATGCTCTTGAAAAAAACAATAAAGTTGAAGTTAAAAATGGTCTAATCTGGCTAGACAACAAACCAATGAAAATGCTCAACCAAAGCCCAGATACGCTCAAGGAAAGAATTATCGGTGCAAAAACTATAATTGAAGACATAGAGATTATGATAGACAAAAAAGAAGCTGACCAAATCAGAGAGAGGGCAACAGCTTTCGAAAGAAACAAAAAACAAATAATCCTAGAAGAACAAAAAAAGCTTAAAACTGAACCCTTTTCAGAGCTTCAAGTTTGCTATTTTGCACCTATTAACATAAATGAAATTCTTCCTTTATTGGCTAAAGAAATGCAAACAAAATTTTTAATATTTATAAAAGAAAACGGTATTTTACTAACTAAAGACGAAAATTCTTTCCTAAATGTCATGACACTTGGTCGAAGGTCACAACTGCTGAACGGCCTTTTTGAAGGTAATGCACCTAAAGAACTTCAGAAAATGCTTGAACCAAAACTAAAAGGCAAAGTAATTTGCAAACCTGTAGTAGACGAATTTTCTGGCAATATTCAAACTCACGTAGTTCTTATTTTCGACAAACCTATTCATAAAAGTGCAGAGGAACTATTAAACCCCATCTTTATCAAAGATGAATTATCTTACGACACTATCCTATTAGATCCTAGATACTCCTCTGAAGATGTCGCTAAAACTCAGACTAAAGCACATTCCTTTAGTAAATCTCCTGATGGTACTACCTTATCAATTATTTTAGATTATGACATATGGTCGTATCCTGAAAGAAAAGTATTCTTTAGGTTTTGTGAGGGAGTAGCGAATACCTTAGAGTACGAAGAAAATAATGAGTTCCACATAGCAAAAGATATCCCAAACATCCTTTTATCAAAGGAAAGAATTACCATAGTGAGAAACCCCGAAAATTTTATAATGAACTTCTTCGAAAATTTACTAAAAACCAGAAGATATAGTTCAAAAAAAAATACAATGCCATTCAAGACTGGCAATTCTGTTCTTGCGGATTGTTTAAATGATATGGATCACAGAAGAAGAGTGTTGAGTTACTTTATAAGAAACCATATAAACGACAAAACCAGCCTTAAAATAGATAACCTTCTGTTGAACATTCTTTCCAACTATCTTGTTCTAAATAAAGATGATGCTCTTTTTGCAACATATCAACTACAAGCATATCAAGAAGTCAACAAATTAGGCAGTAACCCCTTTTATATGGAACTCTTAGAGAGATCTCAAGAATAATCTACTGCTTTAAATAATTAACAAAATACTTCTTGTCTCTAAACCCAACAACCTGGTCAGTAACTTTACCTGACTTATCAATGACAACAGTCACTGGTATTCCAGAAACATTAAAATATCCTGCGATCTTATTATTACCAACAACTACTGGATAGGTAATGCCTAGACTTTTCATTTTACTTTTAATCTTCTTAACATCATTGTCAAATCCAATTGCTAAAAATTGATTTTTAGTCGAGTTTTCTTGGAACATTTCCTCAAAAGTTTCCATTTGTTTTGAACACCATGGACACCAAGTAGTAAAAAACACTAAAAAACTTACATCTTTATCACTGGTGTAATAACTTAGAGATACTGCTTTACCATCAAGAGCGTTTAAAGAAAAATCTGGAACTTTTTCCACTTCTTTTCCAAAGGCATAACTAAACATCAACACAATTAAACTTAATAAAACTAACTTTTTCATGATTTCCTCCAGCTAAACTGATTTCTATTACGACACCAACAACCAAACCCCTAAACCAAACAACAAACCACCAGAAACAACTTCAATATACCTAGAATACTTTACTAAACCCTGTACTTTTTTCCTTAATCCAACGGACATAACGGCAACTAATATAAAGGGTATAATAATCCCTAAACAAAACATTAACAAAACAAAAACCTTTCCCCATAATCCAGCACTATTGGAAGCTAAAACTATTACATTTCCTAATAATGGCCCCATGCAAGGAGACCAACCAAAAGCGAATAAAATACCAAACAACAAAGAAGAAAATAAATTAAATTCTTTTACTTTCATCTTCCTAGTATCCATATATAAAAAAGGCAAATTGATGATTTTCCAGTAATGAAAAGCAAACAAGATCAGAATAATCCCCAATAACCCACGAAATAAATAATGCTTTTGTAAAAAAGCAAAAGAAAAACTAACTGATAATCCTAAGACCAAATAAACAAAAGTAAATCCAATAAAAAAAGATAATAAGTTAGTATATAAATTAACTTTACTTTCTGTCCGCGTTAAATCTCCTGCTCCAGAGAAATAGGCTATATACAGAGGTGCTAACGGTAACACACATGGTGATAAAAAAGAAAGCACCCCTGAAACAATTGCTATAAAAGCAATATAAAACATTTTTACATCAAACCCTTAATGTCTTGCAAAAGTTGTGGGGCTGGTCTAAAACCAACTAAACGTTCTATTTCCTTGCCATTTTTAAACACAATTAAACAAGGAATCCCAGTAATTTGATACTGTGCGGACATATTCTGATTTTCATCAGTATTAAGTTTTACTATTTTAGCTGAATCTCCTAACTGTAAGGACACTTGATCTAGTGCTGGAGACATCATTTTGCAAGGTCCACACCATTCTGCGAAAAAATCTACTACCACTAACGTATCCTTTACCTCTAATACCTCTGACTTAAAATTACTATCTGTTACTTGTGCAACCATTTTATTCCTCCTTTAGCTCTCCCGGCATAATTAGCCAGATTTTATAAATTGTTTTTTACTAACACTCTCCTCTTTAGACAAACTCAATAGATTGCCTGTCAAAGATGGTTTACTATAATATATCTCCCTCCTTATAATATATTCTTGCAACCAACTAAAAAGTAGATTGCAAGCAATCAACTGTATTTACAACAAAGCTCCAATAAATCCTTAACAAAATCATTAACCAAAATATAAGTTACCTCTTTATGTTGTCTAATCGGTTTAACAATACCCATCCTTTTTAACACAGAAAGATGCTGAGAAACAGTGGATTGTGGTAAATTAAGTTTTTGTTCTATCTCAGAAACACAACATTCCACTCCTGAAATTTGTTTTAGCACCCTTAATCTTACAGGGTTACCCAAAACCTTCAAAACTTCACTTAACTCTTCACATTTATCCATAAAAACCTCATATCTGTATATTTAAATATAATGATATCATGCCTAAAAAAAATGTCAACACCTAAAAATCTTTATTCTACATCATGGATTATTGGATAGGTACTAATGCTTCCTTTTACGCTGACTATTTCGTTATTAACAATTCTTTCATGAGAAGGAATTACCTTAAACTTAATAACATTTCCCCATTTACTTTCATCATGCAAATATAAATATTCGGCAACATCATTTAGCAAAGAAAAAGGCAACAATCCTTTTCCTGTCTTCAAAAAATAAGTATAGGTTGATAAAACATTAAAAACTTCGGCTCTTTTTCTGAGCTCTTTTCCCTCTTCATTTAATAAAGGAAGTTTACCTCTTAAACCTGAAATTAAAAATAAACCTGCAATATACTTTCTTTTTTCTGCGTCAGCATTTTTTATTTTTATTCTGGAATTTCTACCATGAACTGACGTGGCATGTTTGATAGAGTCTGATGTTGGTTCATTCTTTATTTTCTTTTCTACTAATGAATCTTCCTCATCATAAACAACAATTATTCTTTTAGAATATCTTTCTCTTATATCTTTTCGTAAAATTTCTATCTCTCTTTCTAAAGACATTTTTTCATCTCTAAGCTCACGAATATCATGTGAATCTAAAGATAAACCTGTTAAATCTTTACCTTCAAAAAAATTTAATCGACCAACAACAAAAGCTAATCTCTTTTGCAGTCTTGGAACAATCTCTCTAATTTCTTTGATTGTAAGTTTATTTTCTACATAGCTACCAAATAAAACCTTATGAAGCAAGGCACGCTGCACCTTGACCCACTTATATCTAGACAAATAACTTTCCGTTATCTTTCCAGAAGGATAACTCTGATAACTACCGGCCCACTCATCATAAGAGAATAATGTTTCCATCTCCTGTGTATGCTCCGAATAGTTGGTTTTATCTTCAGCATAGGCAAAAAGTGGACCAATATTACTAAAATTATTTGAAGCGATTACTTTGTTTTTCATTTATTTTCCATTCTTTTAACCTTTTCCAATAAATGTTTACTATAAAATATCGAGTAATATAAAAATTAATCCCATTTATTTAAGTTTTGCTATGTTTTGATATGGAAGTTATTGTGATAGGTTCTTTATCTAATTAAATTTTGAGGAGAGTTCTTGGATAGCCTGTTTGACAGCTTCGTTATCTTCGTCAATATTTAAGATTAGCTTAAACGTACCTAAGGCTGAATCAAAATCTCCCAAATAGTATTGCCCTACAGCTTTATTATACAAGGCATTGATGTTTTCAGGTTCAACCATTAAAACCTTATTGCAATATTCAATAGCTTTAGCATAAGCTTCGTTCTCTACCTCAATATTCGCTAAGTTAAACAAAGAATCTTTATGAAACTCGTCTAGCTCCAAAACATTCAAAAATTCTTCCTGTGCTTTATCAAACCTTTTCTTCTCATAATAATATAAGCCTAATTGAAAACGAGCATTAATATTATTCGGGTTAATTTGTAATGAGTCCTGGATTTCTATAAAAACCAAATCAACATCCCTTTGTTTAAAATAATGCTCTTTAATACCTTCTAGTTTTTGCCTAACTAAAAAATTCTTTCTTTTTAAGATAGCCTGCATGATGGGTTTGCTAAGTTCAACATCTGGGATACCAAACCAATGCAACTTTCTACCACAATATGGGCAGAATTGACGTCTAACCGCCATTTTGTCTGAGACTAATTTTTCACAATACGTACAATACATGCTTAAAGTATAAAGCCTAAAGCTTAAAGCTTAAAGTGCTGACGAAGAAGGACATTTGTTATTCAAGAAACAATCCCTACATTTCGGATTACGGGGCAAGCAAATGTTTTGCCCAAATAGCACTAAATATTGGTTAATCGTCTTCCAATACTTTAGAGGCAATATCCCCCTTAATCTGAGCTCTGTTTCGTCTGCGTTTTTAGTTTTTACCCAACTCCACCTATTGGCGATTCTGTGGACATGAATATCCACACATATGCCATCCTCATCAAAAACCTCTGTAATGACCAAATTAGCCACCTTGCGCCCAACTCCTGGTAGCTCTAGCAAAGCATCCAGGCTGTTGGGGGTAACTCCCTGATGCTTTGAAATAATTATCTCAGCTATTTTCTGTAACTGCGCTGCTTTCCTTTTATAAAATCCACAAGGATAGAGAAGGTTCATTAATTCATTGTTTGAATAGTTCATTAGTTGTTGATAGTTTTTTATCTTTGCAAAAACTTTTTCAGACACTTTCCAAGTAACTGCTTCCTTTGTTCTTAAACTTATTACCGCAGAAACCAACACTTTAAAGGACTTCTCTTGTAAATTTTTTATATTTTTTAATTCATGAGAAATGTATAAACGAGGAGCATCTATCAACCTTAAATCAATTTCTTGATAAATTTCAGTTAAATCACTGAAGTTGATCATAAGTAACTGCTTCCCTCCAAAGCTTATTAAATTCCGTACTAAACTTACTAATAAGTGCCTTCTCTTCCAAAATTAAACAATTTTCATAATTATACTTCTCGGCATTCGTGCTCCAATTATATGAACCAGTAACTAAATGCTTATTGTTGATTATCATAAACTTATTATGCATCATCCCCCTGTTATTAGTTACAGGAAGATATTTCACAGGAATGCTCGCTCGTAATAAACTAAGGACACTATATTTGCCCTCTCCTTGTCCCCTATCAGCTATTAAACGAATTTTTCTGCCTTTCTTCTGCTCACTTAAAAGTGCCAAAGCCAACTCTTTAGACGTAAAGCTATAAATAGCAATGTCAACATTCCCCGTTGTAGATTGAATAAGCTTGATTAATTGCTCTCTGGTTCCTCCATCAGGAGAAAAAAAGACTTGAGATGCAAACAATAATGAACTTACTAATATTATTAATATTATTCTCATATATGTATCATACCTTTGTTATTAAAAACTGGAAATAGATTATGGTAGCGATGGTCGGGCTCGAACCAACGACAACACGGGTATGAGCCGTGTGCTCTAACCAACTGAGCTACATCGCCATAAATCGTCTGTACATTTTAAAACATATCCATTCATTCTGCAATACAGGATAAATCAATCTGATTTTTATGGTCTATGTTTAAATTATAATTTAATGGGCAAGACTATCTTTATATAATATTCAAGGAGGAAGACAATGGAGTTCGAAAAAAATATGCTTAGTTTTGAATCAGAAATCAAGTTAATGAAACTATTAGGTGCTTCCGAAGAAATTGTAAACGAACTCTTGGAAATGAAATCAATTAGCGAAGGATAACCTCACCCGCTAAAAGATACAATATTATTTTTAATTACTAAAACTATCAGCACCTTCTCATTTCGACAAGCTCAATGCATCGACTGAAAGATAGGTTTTATCTTTTTTTCTTAACAAATCAAGTTATACAGGAATGAGTCTTCCCTTTTAGTGGAGACTTAGAGGGGACTATTCAATTAATTCGACTCTTCGTTGATGTCTGCCACCTTCAAACGCAGTTGTTAACCATACCTCTACAATTTTAATAGCGTCATCAATAGAAGTTACTCTAGCGCCTAAAGCTAATACATTCGCATCATTATGCTTTCTTGTCATTTCTGCAGTATACTCATCTTTACACAAAGAAGCCCTAATCCCTTTTACTTTATTGGCAGAAATAGAAATGCCTATACCCGTTCCACAAATCACAATCCCTTTATCTGCTTTTCCATCCGCTACTAGCTGAGCAACTTTTCTACCAAAATAAGGATAATCTACTGAATCTTCAGTATCTGTGCCAATATTTAAAATCTCATGTCCAATTTTTTCTGTGATATAAGTTGACAGTGCTTGCTTCATCTCTACTCCAGCGTGATCATTACCTATTGCTATGATCATTTTCATTCCTTTATCTCCAGTTTACTTAAATATTCATCAGCTGAAATTGCTGAAATCGCACCATCTGACACAGCCGTGACTACTTGCCAAACATGCTTATTCAACATGTCTCCAGCGGCTAAGATACCTGGGCTGATTGTTCTCATTCTTTCATCAGCAACAACATATCCTTGTTTATCAATAGTCACAAGGTCTTTAAATACTTCAGTATTAGGGTTGCTACCAACATACACAAAAACTCCGTCTACTTCAATATTTTGTTCTTTACCATTCTCGATGTTTTTTATAACAACTCCTTGAACTTTGCTTTCACCTTCAATAGAGCTAACAATAAAAGGAGTCATAATTTTTATTTTAGGATTACTCTTCACTCTCTCGATAACTATTTTCTCTGCTCTAAACTCATTTCTTCTATGAATCAAAAATATCTCTTTAGCAAACTTTGTTAAGTATTGAGCCTCCTCAAAAGCAGCATTCCCACCACCAATAACAGCAATCTTTTTATCTTTATAAAAAGCTCCATCGCAAGTAGCACAAAAAGATACACCTTTGCCAATAAAGTTTTCTTCACCTTTAATGTTTAATTTTCTTGGACTTCTGCCTGTAGCCAAGATAACAGCATCCGCTTCTATCTCTCCACTATAAGCTGTTTTTACAATTTTTTTATCACCACTACTTTCAATGGCCTTAACTTCATCAAACATAAACTCAGCTCCTTGTGCCTCAGCTTGTGCTTGCATCTTTTCAGCTAAAGCAACACCAGAAACTGGTTCCTTGCCTGTACCTGGATAATTTTCAAGATGTTCAGTCATACTTTGCTGACCGCCAACCATTGCTCTTTCTATAACAAGAACACTTCTAGTCGTTCTTGCAGCGTAGATTGCAGCACTAAGACCAGCAGGACCAGCACCGACTATAACTATTTCATATTTATTTTTCATACAATCACCTCAAAAGAAAGTATATCATAAAAACGATTCATTAGTTCAGTGGTTCAATGGTTCGCCGAATGTAAATCAAAGTATCAACTTAAGCAGTATCTTAAAGACAAAATTAAAAATTGGGTCTAAGACATGAAAATATAAAAGTAAAAATATAATTAAAATGCCGTATTTTTCTAAACTTGCAAAAATTTGTTCTTGGCGTTGTCCTAACAAAGGATACAACAACCTACTCCCATCTAACGGAGGAATCGGAACCAAATTAAAAACAGCTAAAGCAGTATTAATAAATACAAATTGAATCAAAAACTCTAATCCTACAAAGACAAAAAAATCAGCAGAAATTAGTTGTAGCTTAGCTGTTTCGCTTATCATAAAATAAACCTTGTATACATCTTGGCCATACTTTGCTAATATTGTCGCTCTCAGAAAATGTAAACCTATCACTCCGACAATTACTAATATAATATTGACCAATGGACCAGCTACAGAAATTATAGCAACATTTTGTTTCGAGTTCTTAATCTTACTCATATTAATAGGAACTGGCTTTGCCCACCCAAACATAACTGGACTTTTTGTTACAGCTAAAATCATAGGCAAAAAAATTGAGCCAAAAGGGTCTAAATGTTTCAAAGGATTTAAAGTTAGCCTGCCAGCTTGTTTAGCTGTATCATCCCCAAACAAATATGCAGTAAAACCATGAGCCAACTCATGCAACATAACGGAAATTATTAACACTATAATTCTGATTATCACTATTATCATATTTATCTAACTATCTTTTTCCCACGCATTGTATTGGCAAATAACAATAAAAAATAGTTTCTATCATGCTCTAGGGTGTGCCTTTCTATATACATCATGCAATCTGCCAGTATTCACAGCAGTATAAATCTCTGTTGTTGAAATATTGCTATGTCCAAGCATTTCCTGGATAAACCTCAAATCAATATCGTTCTCTAAAAGCAAAGTCGCAAAAGTATGTCTTAACATATGTGGAGTAATCTTCTCCTGAATATCCAGCTTTCTTTTCCAGTCTTTAATGATTCCCCAGACCCTCTGCCTTGTCAACGGACTACCGTTCTTTTTGGTAAAAACAGCGACTCTCTTTATTTCTTTCCACGCAATTATGAATTCTTCAATTTTCAGAGAAATAACCTCGGCAAT
>JAQWCF010000002.1 GCA_028706105.1 Candidatus Margulisiibacteriota bacterium | reverse complement strand
CTTAAATCATAGATAATACAAACTTACTGACTAATACTTGGGTACAAAAATACTTATCTTATCCTAAATTCCGGCTCAAAGATTGAAAGAACAAATTTCGAAACATGTTTGTGACACAGTCTGTTAATGAGGTACGAATTTAGCGGTTGTCCTCGCAGTAAGCCTCAGGCTTACAAGAGTATCTTGCTACCCCGACCATTTAAAGCCAAAATCATGTTTCTCCACCCTCCTCTACTATGATAAACTTTACATATGAAAAAAATTACTGATATTTTACTAGAACTCAATAACGCTTCAGTCCAACGTGATTCCAAGCTCATCCTTAACAGAATTAACCTTAAAATAGCAATAAATGAACAAATTGCTATACTGGGGCCCAATGGTTCGGGGAAATCAACACTTATAAAACTTATTACAGGAGACATCAGACCACTCTATCACGCGAATAACCCAATTAAATTATTAGGAGAAACCCATTGGGTGCTTTCCGAATTACGTCATAAAATTGGACTAGTATCTAATGAACTGCAAGCCAATTATCAACGTAAAGCCTCTGGGCTAAATATCATTTTGTCTGGATTTGATGGAAGTATTGGCGTCTTCAATCATAACTTTAGTAAGACACAACTACAAAAAGCAAAAGAAATTAGTAAAGTTCTCGAAATTAGCCATCTTCTAGAACAAACAATTAACAATATGTCCTCGGGAGAAGCAAAACGATTTCTGATCGCCAGAGCGCTTGTACACAATCCACAAATGCTTATCTTGGATGAGCCAACTAATTCACTTGATATCAAAGCGCAATCCATAGTAAAGGCTAGCATTCAAAATTTAATAATCAAAAAACAAGGGCTCATTATGGTAACTCATCAACTAAGCGATATTCTACAGGAATTTAGCAGAGTGATTCTTATAAAAAACGGCAAAATTGTTGCAGATGGGCCACGCAGTATAGTCTATACTGCAAAAAATATTTCAACACTATTTGACATGGATATTGATTCTACTCTTCAGCAATCAGCTTCTTGCAATTTATATTAGCACTTAATTATTAACAATTTGCGGAATATTTATTCTGTCTAAATAGGATACAACTGTATCCTATTTAGACAATTTAGTTATTTTGTAGCATCTACCTCTGGGACAACAACTGTCACAGGTTTTTCGATTACTTTTTTAACCTTTTCTTCAACTAACTTAGGGGACTTAACTTCCTTAATAACCTTAACATCTTTAGTTACTTTAGCATCCTCGGTTACCTTTATATCACCAGTCACTTGAACATCAACACTGACTTTCACTGGAACCTTAACCTCAACAACTTCTGCTTTTTTTGCAGCAAATCCAAAAGAAACCAAAACAAACAAACTTAAACTTAGAATTACTATCTGCTTTTTCATTTCACTCACCTCCTTTGTATCATGCTATTTTCTAATTTATTATTTTACACCCGACTGCAACTAATAAGAAGATAATTTAAAAATATCTTCAATGGTATAATAGCAACTATGATTACTCACATTACTGTTCCTGCTTTTGAAAATAAAACAAAAACCTTAGTTCATTATGGTAAGGAATATTTGCCAACACTTATTGAAACCTTCCCATTAGAAACTTTTCATACCAAAACGATTGCCGCCCTTATAGGCATCCTAGCCGAAAACAGTAAACATAATAACAATAATCCTATAGACGTAACTATTTCTACCGACAATGACTACCTATACATTGATGCTGATGATAGCGGACCGGGATTCGAGGCTCCAATATTAGTTAGCATTAAAGAAAAATTTTCCACATATAAAAACAGCAAAGGGAAAGGGCTTTTTTCTCTAATTATCATAATAATTTCTTGTAACGGAACACTCTCTATCCAAAGCAAAAAAAGAAAAGAAGCATATTCTTTTCAACAACGACTTAATAACAATCCCAATCAAATTATGCTCGATGAATTAATCTCTGCTATTAAAATACCTTATCAGACTGAAAACGCAAAAGGATTGCAAATAAAAATTTTTATTCCCTTAAAAAATATCAAAAAAGCTACAGCTGAGATTAATTTAGATTCCTATACTAACTTATAAATCAACTATCTAAAAACTCTTTTAAACGTGTTGATAAACCTCTAATGTTATGAATTAACTTAACATTCATATCTGTTGCTTGAGTAAGATCAAAGGCAGAGGCGGTAACTTCTTCTGCAATGGAATTATTATCTGTAGCGATATTACTTATTTCCTTTGTCTCAGACAGCATTTGCTCTGTACTATTTTGTATTAAATCTAGTTCTTCTATACTCTTGGAAAAAATGGCAGAAACATCCGTCGAACTCTCAGCAATTGCTCTTGAAGAATCAGCCAAAGATTTAATCGAAACAGAATTTTCATCTACTGAAGCAAAAAGTTGTTCTGTAATACGCATAACGCTGTCAAAACTACTGGACATACTTTCCGAAGAGGTATAAATATTCTCAACCATACTAACGGTATTATCAACGGCATCAATGATATTAAGTAAAGCAATTTTAGCATTCTCTGTCTGGGCGACACCGTGCTCAACTTGCTCATTACTCTTATCCATTGATTGTGCTGCTTCTTTAGTGATATTTTGTATTGTATATAACAAATCTGCTATTTCTTTTGTTGCCTTGCCAGATTTCTCAGCTAATTTTCTAACCTCGTCTGCAACAACCACAAATCCAACACCAGCTTCTCCAGCTCTAGCTGCCTCTATCGCAGCATTAAGTGCCAATAAATTCGTCTGGTCAGCAATATCATCGATAATATCAATAATATCCTCAATCCTCCTAGAATATTGAGATAAATCACTAATTTTTTTAGAAGAATCAGCAACTATTTTTTTAATATCACTCATTTCTTGATAAATATTTTCAACGCTTATTTTACCTTTTTCAGCAACTTCAGAAGAAGCTATTGAACTGTTATAAACATTCTTTGTGTTATCTTTTATTTTATTAACTGCTTCTAATGTTCCTGTCATGTTCTCACTGGTTAACTCTATCTTGTCTCTTTGTATTTGAGCGTTCTCATTTAAAACTTGTATTAGCTGACTAGTATTCTGCAACGCAATCGTATTGTTTTGAACACTTTGATTCTGAATTTTCACGTTATCATTAATATTTTTAACGCTCTGACCAACCTGATCAATTGCCCCAGTAACTGTTGATAATCTATCCGTCTGTGACATCGCACCTTTAGCTACCTCAAACAAAGCCGTTGTAAGTTTATGAAAATTGCTAGAAATCTCTAAAACATTTTTTTCTAAAGAATCAAGATTGGCATGCAAATCATCTGACAAACTACTTGATTTATGCACGAACTCTTTAAAATAATTTACTAACCGTACATACTCTTTTTGTAATGGCAAAAAAGTATTACAAATTTCAAAACTTGGTTCATACCTAACAACATTATCACATAAGGCAGTCATCTCTTTGGAAAACCTTTTAACATCATTCGAAACTCGTTTTTTCTTGATGATGACATAAGAAGTAACAGCAAAAACATACCCAAACAAAGACAAAACAAATAGCCATAACATTATTTTTTGGTCTACTACTGTTTCTTTTGCAACTGAGTCAGTTCCAATTATAATATCGCTGCCTTCTAAAAGTTTAGCTACCGCAATCTTCCTAACAACTACACCATCCTCAGCTGATGAATAATAAATAATTGATGCTTTACCTACGATTAATGCTTCATTGATTAACGTTAATAAAAAGGGATTTCCTTTCTGATCCTTAAATTCAGCTAAAGATAATTTACTAATGTAATAGCTAAGGGGATGATAAAGAACTCGTTCATCCTTATCAATAGCCCAAAAATATTTACTTGAGGTTTTAAAGTTTTTTATTAAGCTTAATTTAGCATCTATATTATCAATTTTATTTAAAGCAGTTTCTAAAGAGTTTGTTTGCTCAAACAACTTTTCCACAATTATCTCGTCCAAGATGATACTGTTACTAGAGTTTAAATGAGAAACAATAATAAGGGTTAAAAAAAATGATGCTAGTACAAAAAAGATTGGAATAAGGTAATAAAGAGCCCTTTTATTATATGCTTTTTTTATGTTCAAAACTTCCCCCCACTACAAGACAAAAAGTATTCGTCTATATAATTTATATTTTAGTCAATAAAAGATACTCTGACAATGCTTCTTGCCATTCTCTTATCGAATACCCCAAAGCTTTTTTTAGTTTAGAATTATCCATGATGCTAAACTTCGGTCGTTCTGCCTTTGTAATGTATTGCTCGCTGCTAGACTTAGTTAAATTAACAGACATCTTTTGTAATTCAAAAATCTTCTTAGCAAAATCATACCAACTACAAGCACCATTATTAGTTGCATGAAAAACTCCGCTGATGTTTTTATCAATCAGCTCCATCGTCCAAACAGCCAAATCCTTAGCAAAAGTGGGGCTTCCAAATTGATCATTTACAACTTTTATATCTTTACCCTCACGAGCCAATCTTATCATCGTTTTAACAAAATTATTACCATATTCACCATAAAGCCAAGCCGTCCTTAACAACAAATACTGTTTATCTACAAGGACTCTTCTCAAATGCTCTTCGCCTTGCAGCTTACTTTCACCATAAACACTTTTGGGTCCAGTTTTATCATTCTCTACATAAGGGATTATTCCATCACCAGGAAAAACATAATCAGTCGAAAAATGAATAAATTTAGCATTAAGACTTAACGCCAATTCAGCTAAATTTTTAACACCTTCACTATTTACTGCAAAGGCAGTCAACTTATCATCTTCTGCTTTGTCTACAGCTGTATAAGCTGCACAATTTATGATAACTGTTGGAGCATATTGTTCTACGACAGCTAATGTCTGTTTATTAGTTATATCTACATCTTTTATAGTGAATTCAGAGTATTCTTTCTTTCTTATCTTACATAAAGAAACAAATTCACTCCCCAACATCCCATCTGCACCAATAATTGCAATTCTCATTTCTAGCTCCTTTTCATCCTCTTCAGATAACGTTGTTTTCCTTTTTCTTTTTTTTCATTAACTCCATCTAGGTAAGTATTTTCGATTAAACTTTCTTCACTTTTTTTATTCTTTCTTGGTGAGTATTTATTAATAATAATTTCCTTATATTTAAGCCTTACCTTTAAAAAACCTGAGTCTCCAATTTCCATTGTATTCTCACCCTTAATAATATCGACCCACTTATCTTTGTGCGCATATAAAGTTTTCATAACAGATTCCCTTAATGCTCCCGTTCCTTTACCATGAATTATCACCAGCTCCGTTACACCAGAAGAGGTTAGCAATTCTCTCTCAAGAATCAACTCCGCTTGTTCGCAATATAATCCATGCAAATCAATCTCTCTTCTACTCATAACTTAATTTTTTTCCTTTTCTCTTATTAAATCAAACATGCCGGGAAAGAGCTAATTCTAGCCCAACCAATGGCTTAACTTTTCCAGCCTTAATGTCGAAATCTAATTGATGTAGTTCAGACAAGAAAGATTTAGCTTCAGAGAAACTCCAACCTTTAATATCTTTTGTTAAATTCTCTAAATAAAATCTTTTCTTATTTATTCGTGTAGCTAAATCATCTAAAAAAGAATAATTAGTACTTTTAAGTAATAATATAAGCCTTAAATGTGAAGATATTCCACCAATTAAAGCGATAATGTCCTCTGGCTTATTGGTTTCAAAAACATATTTATATAAGATTTTATCTTTCTTTCTTAAAGCCTCAAAAATATCAAGAATACCTTTTTCTCCTAATGTTGATAATTCCCTTACATCTTTTTCACTTATAGCCTTATCGGGAAGCACATAGGTCTCCATTCTCAACAAATTCGATTCGATAGACCACAAGTCAGTACCTACCAACTCAATTAACAGCTCCGCTGAGGCTCTATTAATACTAAATCCTCTTATTTTTTCTCTACTTAAAATCCAATCAACTACTTCGCCTTTCTTCCAAATGCTAAAGGGCTCAAAAGATTCGCTTTCAGAATTTTTTAACAAGAATTTAACAAACTTTTTTCTTTTATCAGGTTTTCCCCTATAAATAAAGACAATATCATGAGCCGTTTGCTGTTCATATAACAATTTCTGAAAATACTCTTCATAATCTTCTCTAACCTTAGGAAGACCTTTATAAACAATCATTTTCTTTGCTGAGAATAACGACATCGAGGAAAAAGCATCGATAAACTTCTCGATCTGATCACTTTCTGAAAATTCCTCATAAGAGTAATCACCATTCTTTGTTACAAATTCTTCTTTTAGCTCCATAGCTCTTTGAGTTAATAATAACGTTTCTTCACCATACAAAAAGCGCATCTATGCTTCCTCTACTTCTACTTCAGAGAAACCAATATCCTGTTGAGAGGAAATTTCTGCTAAATACTTTGAAACATTTTCTATGATTTTATCCAAAAACCTACTCTCTTCGTCAGACAAATTGCCTAAAGTTTTAGACTTAAGTGCTTTTAGAAGGTCAAGAGAATCAATCGCTCCTTGGAAATCAACCTTTTTCTTTTGCAACAAATCTCCTGCTTTTCCAAGTTGTTGCATGGCAGTCATGTTTAAAGTATAAACTAATGACTCGAAAAGAGTTTTCTCTCTTTCTATACTGTCATCTACATCCATCAAAGAAGCCCTTCAGCGTCTAGCTGTTCCATAATTTCATCACTAATGTCAGCATTGTGATAAATATTCTGCACATCCTCATGATCATCAACTCTGTTGATCAAATTCAAGAATTTTTCTGCTGTCTCTTTCTTTTTAATAGGAACAGCTAAAGAAGAAATCATGGTTAATTCAGAAGTCTCCGCTTCTAGTCCATGCTCATCTAATGCAGACTTAACATCTACAAAACTTTCAAAATCACAAATCACCTCAATTGAACCATCCTCATTGGTAACGATATCTTCTAAATTATAATCAAAGGTACATTCTAAAATTTGGTCTTCAGTGGCTTTGCCTTTCTCAAAAACAAACAAACCTTTCTGTGTAAACATATAAGACACAGCACCCTTTTCAGCCATATTCCCACCTGACTTAGAAACAATAGTCCGTATCTCTGGCATTGTTCTGTTTTTATTATCTGTGGCACATTTAATAATAACCGCTACGCCATCTTGAGCATATGCTTCATACATAACTTCCTCGATTTCATTACCAGCTCCGCCACCAACTGCGCGTTGAATAGCTCTATTAATGTTATCATTTGGCATGTTTTCTGCTTTCGCTTTTTGAATAGCCATCCTTAATCTTGGGTTATTCTCTACCTCTGCACCACCAATCTTCGCAGAAATAATTATTTCTTTAGCTAATCTCGTAAAAATCTTACCTCTTTTTGCATCCTGAGCACCTTTACGGTTCTTAATGTTCGCCCACTTACTATGTCCTGACATATCTACTCCTTTATTAATAATTGTAATAATTATCGTGATATTAGTAATTATAGCGTTCTCAAGATTGAAAGGTCAAAAGGTTAAGGAATAATAGGACCAAATTATTGCAATATTGCCTAGTAGTTATCGATAATTTAATATAGTCACTGCACACGATGTAACTATATACTTCAAAAATATATAAAAATAATTGGGAATATTAAAACTTCTGCTCGATAACTTAATATGAAAGCAAACAAACAGGAGGTGAGTAGGATGAAAATAATAGAACTAGCTTTAAAAGTAAGAAACTTTCTTTTCCTACAAACAGCACCAGCTACAGGAGACGAAACAAAAAAAATATTCTCCTATGACACCGCTTATAGTCATAAAGAAGGAAATAAAAAGTTTTATACCATTAGCTATGTGCACAATAGAGATGTTGTCCCGAAAATAGCTATACGACAGGCCAAACAAATCAAGCATACAATAATCTAAACGCACCCCCCTCGACCCCCCTCGAAGCGTTTAGATATTGATACTTCAAAGGAGCGTTCCCCCCAACGCTCCTTTTTAATGCTCTGAAACACCAAAATTTATCAATATATCTTGTCTGCAATAAGCAAAGCAATTAATCGATATATTAGATATATTACGTTATCTAAACAACCCTCTTCCCCCCAACAACGTTTAGATAGCGTAGTCTAAGAAGGGATGTCTCCCCCAGGACATCCCTTCAAATAAAAAAGACCTGCTTAAAGCAGGTCTTTTTTATTAATGCTAATATTCTTAAATTTATCTTAAACGGGAGAGGTTATTGTTTCGTACAGTTCCACATATTTCTTAGCTGATGCTTTCCAAGAAAAATCACCATTCATCGCATTATGCCTAATCTTCTGCCAGGCCATCTCATCATGATAAACCATTAAAGAGTTTCTGAGTGACTGTAACAACTCTTCACTGTTGTATCCAGAAAAAACAAAGCCATTCCCTCTGTCGTGTTCAAAGTCTTTAGCAAGATCAAAATCAATAATAGTATCGGCTAGACCACCCGTCTCTCTCACTATAGGGATAGTTCCATACTTCAAACTAATTAACTGACCAAGGCCACAAGGCTCAAACCTCGATGGCATTATAAAGAAGTCCGAACCTGCATAAATAAGTTGTGCTAACTTAGCATCATATTTCAAAACTACTTTAAACTTGTTAGGATACTTCGCTTCTAATTCTTTCAAAGATACATGATAGAGAGGATCACCTGTTCCAAGAATTACTATCTGAATGTTTTGCTGCAAAAATTGCTCAAAAATCTTGCTTAAAATATCAAACCCTTTTTGTTCAGCAAGGCGAGAAACTATCCCATAAACAGGAGTGTTTTTCTTATACTTAAGCCCAACTTCTTCAAGAAGCGCTTTTTTATTATCGTCTTTACTCTGAATTGTCTCCCATGAATATTTAACAGGGATTAATTTATCTTTATCTGGAGAAAAAACCGAATAATCGATACCATTTAAGATTCCAGACAAATCATCTTTTCGATTAATCAACACGCCCTGAAGTCCACATCCATATTCTTCAGACTGAATTTCTTTACTATATCTCTCACTAACAGTATTAATCTTATCAGCGTAACAAAGTGCTGCTTTCATAAAATTTACTTTTCCCCAAAACTCTAATTTATCTACTGAAAAATAATCCCAACTTAAGCCTGTTTTATCCATGATTTGTTTATCAAAAACTCCTTGATAAGCCAAATTATGGATAGTGTACAAGGACTTAACTCCCTGAAAAAATGGATCTATCTTAGAATATTCTTTTAAATATACAGGGATTAGACCTGTTTGCCAGTCATGACAATGGACAACATCTGGCTTCCAATTTAAACGTTTCGCTAAAAGAAGAGCAGCTCTGGAAAAATAAATAAATCTTTCAGCGTTATCTGGATAGTCTTTATCCGCTTCTCCATACAGGCCAGCTCTATCATAAAGCTGATCATTTTCTAAAAAATAGATAGGTGTTTTAGAGCCAGGAATCATAGCTTTATAAGCAGCGCCATTAATAGAAGCTTTGCCTATATGAACTTCTAAATTGGAAACTTCTAGCTCGGCATCATAATCTGCTTTATTTATAATTCTATATCTAGGCATTACCACAATAACTTCATGCCCAAGCTTGGTTAATTCCTTTGGCAAAGCTCCAGCTACATCAGCTAGTCCACCAGTTTTCGCAAAAGGTACAACTTCTGAAGCTACAAATAAAATTTTCATAACAACTCCCCCTATCTTTAGTCTTTTATCTTTTCCCATTTGAACCCATAGATTCCCGCCTACGCGGGAATGACTATGTCAACTGAGTTTCTAATCATCTAATCATCTTTTATCTTTTATCTCTTAAGATCTGCTGTTTGATACACTGTGTAATCAATGTTTGGAAATATATTATCCTTAGATTCCAGATCAGCTAAATAATTAGTATCGATGCCATTCCCCAATATCATATCGTACAGATTGTTAAATCTTGTGACATGACTCTTTGTTCTTCTATTAGCATACTCCACCATAGTTCCTGTTTTCATTATAAATGCCCAGTCAGAGCTCTGTGCAAGCAACACTTCTCTAGCCGCCTGATTTAACGCTCTTCTTAACACATCGTCAGCATAGGTAAACTTATTGGCTAGCTCAACCATTCTGTCAGCTATTTTATGCAAATGAGGATATACCCAATCATTGCTTCCTTCTAGCCAAACTTCGTTATAACCTTTATTTCCCCAACTAGACATAGATGGTGTAACAACCTGATTTGTAGGATTATCTTGTAAGTACTCATAAGGGCTTATCAGTTTTACTGTATCTTGATCATAATAGGCCTTACGAATAAGATTCTCTAAAAACTTAGGACCTTCAAACCACCAATGACCATACAATTCAGCATCATAAGGAGAGATAATTATAGGCTTTTTACCACCCATTACATCATACAAATACTCTACTTGCTTCTCTCTATTAAAAAGAAAGTTACTGGCATGTTCTGCTGCTGCAGCTTCTGCTTGGAAATGATTGTAAGGCTGTTTAGTATCTGTTTTACCAGTAATCTTATAATACTTAATGCCCGTATGTTTTCTAATCCCATCTGGGTGAATATAATCTTTGATATATTCCATATCTAAATCAAAACCAACATCTCGATAGAAATCTCTATATCTTTGATCTCCTGGATAACCTTCTTCAGCACTCCATACTGACTTAGAGGACTCCATATCACGACCAAAAGCAGCTACTCCATTTTTAGTGTAAACAGGGGCAAAAACTCCATATTTTGGTCTTGGATTACCATGCAAAATTCCGTGAGTATCCACAAAAAAGAAACTAATTCCTGCCTTCTTTAACTCTTCTTCATCGCCTGGATTATAACCACATTCAGCTAACCAAATTCCTTTTGGTCCTCTTCCGAAATGTCTCTTATAATCTTCCGTTGCTACTTTGACCTGAGCATGAACTGCTTCACGATTACTTTCCATCAAAGGCAAAAACCCATGAGTAGCAGTACAAGTTATAATTTCTAACTTGCCTATGTCCTGAAAATATTTAAAACCATTTATGAGATTTTTTTTATATTTTTCCACAAAAACATAGCGGCTATTCATAAAAACACCTTTATACATTTTGGCTGTTTCATGAAACTGAGGAAGATACTTAGTGCGATCAATTTCTTTATCACTAAGCTCTATCAATTGTTCAATATGGTGAATATATTTATCCTGTAACACCATATCAGAAAACATCCCAGCAAGAGGAGGAGTTATAGACATAGTAAGTCTAAAGTCTACCCCATCATTAACAAGCCTATCCATCATATTAAGTAGCGGTATATACGTTTCTGTAATTGCCTCAAAAAACCAATCTTCCTCTAAAAAAGAGGCATACTCTGGGTGCCGTACGTATGGCAAATGAGCATGCAGTACTAGTGCTAAATATCCTTTTTCCATAATTAAATTATCCTTTCGTCCTGACTTTTTCCTGTTCCATAAATCGAATCACTTTTGGAGTGACCTCTTCTACCATCTCACCACATTTCGAGACAGCACGCACTTGGAACGGATATTCCCCATTAGGAAGAGCCATATGCAATCGAAATCTTCCTTCTTTATCAAGTTTTATAGCCTCACCATTAATAGTTAACTCTTTAGCGTCTACCTTGGTTTGACCATAAACAATAAGTTCCGTATCTACCCATAACCAAAAATCCTTCTGATTCTTCACTAACGAGTGTGAAGACAAGGAATGAGAAGACAAAGACTCTGAGCTTAAGCTAACTGTTGGAAGCTTAAAATCATAAGGTCTATCAACTCTTTCTGTAACAGTAGCTGAATTTAATTGATATCTCTTCATATCATATCCACCAGAAAGTCGATATAACTCACTATAAATATTCTTATTATTATTAAAATCAATCATCATCCATTCTTCATCATAAAAATCACTTACAGAATCTCTAGGTGTTTCAATAATGTTAGACCTAGCAATACGGATAAACTTACCACTAGCATGTATCTTCATGCCGATTTCAGCACAATAGCTCCTATTTGCCGTGACAGAGAAATACCAATTTCTAGAATAACCAACGTTAAGTTCCTGCTCACTCCAAGCATTAGCGCCATTAAAGTCAATATCCGTTACATCATACAACTTCAACAATAAATCAAAGCCACTTCCAGCTAAACCAGCTTCTTGAAGTAATCTTTGTTGCGTTTTTTGTGTTGTTTCCCAGTAAATATGTATATGAGTAGGATCCACCACCATAGCAATTACTTTATCGTCACCATATGCATGAGGTACATGATAAGAGTCATTCATCGTATCATATTTGTTATAAGTATTTTCTTGTGGTTGTTCAACAACAGTTTCTTCTTTTTTGTCTTCAACTTTAATAGCCGCCTTAGTCTTAGGCTCTGCCTTATTATACTTGGAGGCATGAACAGCCTCTCTATCTTTAGCGGAATCCGCGTCAAGCTGACGACTCTTCTCTTGTTCATCCAAAATATTTTCAGTCTTGGGGTCAAAGTCTTTTTTCTTTTTAGCAATTTCCTCAAGTATAGAGGCAACCAACTTTGGTTTTGCCATTCTTGTTCTATATTTAACATCCAACTCTGTTGCAATATCCAGCAACTCGAATTTAGTTAATTTATTTAGCTGTTCCTCTTCATATATCATTTTGAACCCCTTTCGGTCTATACGACCTTGACGCTATTAATGCCGCCAACCCCATTTTCTAAAAATCTTTCTGCTCCTGGATCGTTTATCCATTCACCATCGACGATGAATTTGTATTGATGCTCGCCTTCTGACAAAATTACTCTAGTCAACCACTCGCCCTTTTCGTTCATTTTCATTTTCTTTTTAATTGGATTCCATTTATTAAAGGTACCAACAAGAGAAACATCTTGAGCCTGAGGTGCATAAAATTTAAACTGAATTTTTCTTTTCACTTCTTTTTTTTGTACCTTTTTTACTACTTTTTTCATGTTACTCACCTACCTTGTATACAGATTATACATCTCAACAATAGGCTATACAATAAAAATTGGCTTATTCGAGTCCATTATATATGCATTTTTGCTGTTTTGTGTCCATTTTACGTCCGAGCCTCACTCGGCGGACTGTTTTTATTCTTTAGAAGCTTGGCGTAGTCTAATGCCTAGCTCTTTGAGCTGTTCAGCAGAAACTTCACTCGGAGCGTCAGAAAGCGGACAACCAGCACTTTGTGTTTTAGGAAAAGCAATAACATCTCTGATTGAAGCAGAGCCAGTCATTAACATTATCATTCTGTCTAAGCCTATAGCTAAGCCACCATGTGGAGGAGCGCCATACTCTAAGGCACTTAATAAGAAACCAAACTTCTCTTCTGCTTCTTTTGGTCCAATGCCGAGTAATTCAAGAATTTTCGATTGCATCTCTGCCTGATGAATACGAATTGACCCACCACCTAGCTCGCAACCATTAAGAACGATATCATAACCTATTGAATATAAAGATAAAGGGTCAGCATCTAACTCTGATAAATCCTTAATGTCTGGCTTAGTAAAAGGATGATGTAATGCTTTTAGCTTTCCCTCTGACTTCTCAAACATAGGGAAATTAGTCACCCAAACAAATGAATATTTCTGTTTTGGTACAATCTTCAACAATTCTGCAATTTCCAACCTTAGCCTACCTAATACATCATTTGCAACAACTACACTGTCCGCGATAAAAACTAAAACATCGCCCGGTTTGGCATCAAATTGTTCCATGGTTTGCTTAAGTTGATCAGCATTAAAGAACTTAGTAATTGGTGAGGTGTATTCATATTTACTTATATCATCTGGCGATTCTGGTCTAACTGTTATATACGCCATTCCTTTGGCTCCATGTTTTTGAGAAAAAGTGATTAAATCATCCATATTCTTTCTACTTAGAGAATGACCATTTTTAACATTTAAGCCTTTAACCATACCTCCACCATTAGCAATCTGGTTAAAAACCTTCAATTCAATATTCTTACAAATATCTGTAATATCCACTAATTTTAAATCATAACGCATATCAGGTTTATCACTACCATAAAAATTCATGGCATCATCATAGGTAATTCTGTTTATAGGAAGAGCAACTTCTTCACCAATAACTCTAAAAGCTTCTTTGATGACTCCTTCGGTTAAAGCAATAACATCATCTTGTTCAACAAAACTCATCTCTAAGTCTATCTGTGTAAACTCTGGCTGACGGTCTGCGCGAAGATCTTCATCTCTAAAACATTTAGCTACTTGATAATACTTTTCAAAACCACTAACCATTAATAATTGCTTGAATAGCTGAGGTGATTGAGGAAGAGCAAAAAACTTACCAACATTAACCCTACTTGGGACTAAGTAATCTCTAGCACCTTCTGGGGTACTCTTATTAAGTATTGGAGTTTCTACTTCATAGAACCCCTCTTTGTTTAAATGATTTCTTATTGCAGCTGTAACATTATGTCGTATTTTGAATTTATTTAACGAGGTTTCTTTCCTTAAATCCAGATATCTATATTTTAGTTTTAATGTTTCATCCACCTGATCATCATCAGCAACACTGAAAACTGGTGTTTTACTAGTATTTAATATATCTACTATTGTACACTCAACTTCTACTTCACCAGTAGGCATATTAGGATTAACAGTTGCGTCTGAACGCGTAATAACTTGACCTTTAACAGCTAGAACATACTCACTTCGGATGCTTTCAGCAAGTTGATGGGACATACCTGCCTTGGAAGAATCGAAAGTTATCTGGACAATACCACTTCTGTCTCTAAGGTCTAGGAAAATTACTCCACCATGGTCCCTACGACGATTAACCCATCCGTTAAGAATAACTTCCTTACCAATGTCTGACCGTCTAAGTTCTCCGCAATTTATGGTTCTTTTAAGCATAGGCTATAGTATATAGTGAAAGGTAAAAAGTGAAAAGTGGAAAGTGAAAGGAAAATTCTATAATAAACCCAAATGACAAATGACAAAATCCAAATAAATACTTAAATCTCAAATCAAGAAAAATTCAATTTCAACTATTTATTTAATTATTTGTCATTATCTGATTTATTTGACATTTGAGTTTTGACATTTGTCATTCTATTAATGGATCCGTAATTCCTGCTTCTGCAAAACCTTTAGCTCTAAGTTTAATCAAATCAGCGATTTTAGTTTATCGTAAAGTTTATCAAAAACCGACATATTCTTCTTAACATTATTATAAACACTAATAGCTATCGGATAATTATAAGTGTGACTAGTTAGGTTTCTTGCCATAAGAAGTTCCAGAAAAACTGCTTCATCTTCTATATAACCCATTCTATATGCTTTTTTAATTGCTTCTCTAGGTGAATTTGCATCTTCTCCATAATCTTTTATAACCATTCTTATAGACTTCCAAGCATTTTCAAAAGTAAATTCAAAACGTTGAATTGCAGCATCTAAAACTATGCTATCTTCATTAATATCTCTTTGCATTACTTCCTTAAGTCGTTGAAGAGAATCTGTAAAATTACCTAATTGATTATTTATTTCTTGATTCATATTAATACTCCAGTTTGATCAATGTTACTTTTAAAAAAATCATTCAAACGATGATAATCAGAGATATCTATAGTCCTTAAAGTATCCAAATTATCAATTTTTTGTTCTATTGAAAACAACTTAACTGCAGGAATCTCTTTATCTATTTTAATACATATATCAAAATCCGACACTATCTTTGCTTTTCCATTAATACGAGAACCAAACAAATAAGCTTTTGCTTCAGGCAACTCAGAGATAATAATTTCTTTCACGTTACTAATAATCTCTGCATCTGTTAAAGGAATAACTTGTATCATTACAATATTATAACTTTCATTTGCTCACTAGTTCAATGGATAACTGGAAGAATGGAGGATATAACCCTAAGTCGCACTAACGAAGGCCATCTTCCTTGATAAGGGAGCCACTAAATAATCTTTGTGACTAAGATAAAAAGAGGGTCTATAATCCCTGCTTCAGCGAATCCCTTTGCCCTAAGCTTACATGCAGGGCACTCTCCACATGGAGGTCGTTGACCTTTATAACAAGTGTGGGTGTATTTCATAACATCTAATACGCCAAGCTCTTTTGCCATAAGGACTGTATCTTTTTTGTCTTTATCTACAAGAGGTGTATGAATAGTAAAATCAAAATCCATACCCAAAGAAATCGTCTTTTCTAATGACCTCATCGTTTCTCTGCGACAATCTGGATAGCCACTGTAATCAACCTGAGAGACTCCTAATATTAAATCCTTAATCCCTTTAGTGTAAGCATACCCAGCAGCAAGTGTTACAAAAATTAGGTTTCTTCCAGGAACAAAGGTTGTAGGAAGCCCTGTTGTCTTATTAATAACAATTTCTTCGTCTTTAATCATGGCATTATCAGCTAACTGCTCAAGTGCTGTTACTCTTACTAACTTATGAGGGACTCCAGCTATTTCAGCAACTTTCTTGGCTGATTCAAGTTCTACTTTGTGTCGCTGTCCATAATCAAAGGTAATGGCCTCTACTGAGCCAAACTTCTTCTTAGCCCAAAACAAAGTAGTAGTTGAGTCTTGTCCACCAGAAAGTATCATTAATGCTGTAGTCATGGGGATATTATAACATGTGAGGGAATTTAGTCTTCGTACAACTCGCCTGATTTATCAAGCTCATAAAAGGCCTTCAAAATCTTATCCCTAGCTTCTCTCGCTTCAGTAAGATTCTTTGAGTTCCATAGTTCCTTAAGCAAAGGCATATACGTTTGCTTAGCTGAAACACTAACTATTCTATTTCCGAGGAACTTTCTGTCTCTAATGAAAAGGTCTGACAAATCATATTTCGCACAAAGGATAAGTCTTAGTGTTTTTGATGAACGAAGCTTAATAAACTCTATCGCTTCATGATACTTCATATCGCCAAGTTCTGTTCGTTTTGGGTCCATCATTCTATTAATCATTGACCTATTAACAAAATAAGAAACATGGCCTTCCTTTAATGCCGCTACTTCAGGATAATTAGCATGCATACCAAAAAAATCATTCAACTCTGAGGTTTCGCCACTATCAAAAACTTTCTTCTTAAATTTTTCAATAAGTTCTGGCTCTAAATTATACTTTTCTAATAAACCCTGTACATCCTCTTGTTTTCTATTTCCAACATAATAATTTGCTATCTCTAAAGCAACACTAATCAACACATTTGATGATAATTTACTTACTTTAGAAATATATCTGTATGCATCCAAAAATGCTAAACGACGAGCGACATAGCTAATATATTGCGGACTAACTGTAAGCTTTGCTTTGTTACCATTGATATCTTCGTAATAGTTATCCCTCTCAACAAAAGAAGCTCCATAAGCAGAAAACACTTCTGCATTTCTTTCAACTTCATTAACAACTTTCAAATCAGCAACAGAAAAAAAATAACCACTTCTTTTGGAATATCTACTTTGAACTTCTTGACTCCTAGTAGGATGAGTATGATTCCAAGAAAATATAGCTTTCTGACCGAAAACGGGCTTAACCGGTTCTGATAATATTAAAGCTTTAAACACATCTGTGTCGATGTTTATCTTAGATTCATTAATATCTTCCCTATAATACAAATAATCCTCGGTCTCTTCTATTATGTTTAATAAGTAATTATATAACTCTGGTATCAGAGTATCTGCTCTACTTAAATCATCCTCACTTAAATCACTTCTTAAAGTACATGCTTTGTAGACATTACCATCAGAATTTACAATATCTTGAGTTATACAAAAATCATTAACCCAAGAATCAATATCTATCGAAGACAAATTAGCAAAATCTGATATGTATTGTCTGAACTCAACTATACTCAATCCTCTTTTAATACTAAGCAAGGAAATTTCCTGTCTATCATCAAACATATCTACTGTAGATAAAAAGTCGCGAAATATAAGATTATCGCATCTTCTTAAACCTTTAAGCATTTTTTGCAATTCATCAATTCTTTGCTGAAATACACTATTACCTATAGATATTTGTTCTTGGAAAAAATTGATTATTGGCTTAAGTTCTTGATCCAAAAGCGAACCAATTCCAGAAGGATATGCTAAAGAAATAATTTTAGCATTCATTTCCTACTCCAAAGGAATACTAAATCCGCGACTAATCATTCCATCTAAAACAAATGAACGAATATCATCTCCATACTTTAAGGCAGACTCTTCACCACCAAACTTTAAAATTAAATCTTTATACAATTGTTGCTCTTTATCAGAAATCAACGAACTAATACTTTCAAAATTATGTGGAGACAGCGACTTCATTTGACTGAAAAAATTAATCCAATTCTGGCTTATTATAATATCATCAGAAAGATTTTTATTAATAAGTTCATTATATATTCTCATGCATTTTTCAACTCTTTTATTGAAAGAGTCATAATCAAGGATTTCTTTATCTGTATCAACATATTCCATTTTTTTCAACTTTACCAACACATCCGCAATTGTATTTCTATACCAAGTAAGAAAAAAATCAAAAATACTATTTAATTCACCATATAATTCAATAAAATCTATCTCGGAATCTAACTTCAAACACTTCAATAAAGGAGCAAACATAAGATATGTATAGGAATGCATAAATTCCGTGTCTGTATCTAAAAACCAACCATCACTCATATACGTTAACAAAAGTTGCCGTGCTTTTGAATTATTACCATTTTTAACTGCTGTATCAACTATATTTTTCATTGGTCCCTTCAAATGAAGCGAACCAGGCATCCATTCAGTTAACACCTCAGTCATAACAGTCAAGATATTTTCTTCTTGAACTGAAATAGCCGTTACCATAGATGATTCCTCTTTAGTTAAATTAAAATCATCTAAAATATCATGAGACACCTCATGATAGGAAAAATTCTCCATCATTTTATTTATAAAATCATCCTTAACTTCTAATAATTCTTCTTTATTATTAACAGAATAAGCCTGCATTACTTGTTTTTTAATTGCTTCAGCTACTTGATTCTCAAGATTGCCGTTCATGAAACTCAAAAAAAATGGTTCATCTTCTACAACTGGAAGCCATTTTTTGTAAAATATATATTCACAAACCTCTCTTCGAATTGCAATCTGATTTTGATCAATAACAGCAACTATATAATTTACTGCATTAGGGGTACGGATTTCTTCTTTATACAAAATATGTATCTCATATTCATGATACTTAACTGTTGTGGCTAATGCAAAAATCATTGAAATGTAACTTCCACTCAACCCCATAATAACTCGTCTTTGACTGCTTACAATAGCTAACAATTTGTTCAGTTTTGCAGTCTCAGTAAAGCTAAAAGACAACCCCAAAATATCGAACGTTGGTGATTTTATTCTATTAGAAAGTTCTTCCTTATTTAAACTATCTACTTTATATAAAACTGCTAATTGATTTATTTTATCTTGAGAAAAAGAATAGTCCGAATAATTCAAATCTTTATCTGCTGGAAAACTATTTAAAACAGCAAAAAATGAACTTTTAACACGATCTTCTCCAGCTTCAGTCCACTCTCCTGTTTTATCCATATATAAATACTGCATCACAGCATAATATTCTATATACCCATAAATAGTTGATTCAATCAAGCCTACGATATCTCCAACTATTTTATCTGTATTTTTAATTGAAGTTTTTGCTTTCAAAAAATCAGAAAGCAAAATAACTGATTCCGCTGATATTAGTTGATTTAGTACACTTGAAAATTTTTCTGAATATTTTTTCTCTATTTCTAAAACACCAAGACTACTTTCCCCCATAATGTCCATCCCCTTATTTCTTTTCTTAATAAGAAGTGCCTTTTGGCACTTCTTATTATTATAGCAAAATAATTTTAATTAATCTGCTTGTTCTACTTCTCCTGGCTTAACAGCTTTTGAATCTAATTTTGATGCATCTGCTGCTTTATCTGCTGGATCAGTTGCCGCAATTTCTGCTGGAGCCGCTGCTTTATCAAAAACGATTGTTTGTCCTGCTTCTTTTTTAACAGCTGTAGATGCTACTTTTACTGCCCCACCATTAACAATTGCCGCAAGTTCTACGCCATCTTCGCCTAGCTGTGGACCAACTGTCGCCATACTTTTAAGGCTGTTACCAAGTCCTACCTTTTGTGCAGTAAGATTCTCTAATTGAGCTGGAGAAGGGGCTACCTTTTCCATTTTTGTACTATCAAACTTCGCTGGGGTTGTTACTTTCATATTATTTTCTACTGGCATTTTATTTCCTCCTATTATTTTTTAAATTTTTCTTTTTACTATTTACTAATCTTAACCGTATTCACAAGTGCTATAATGACCACACCCCTTTCAGATGTTTTATTTATATTAATATATCGTTGCAACCCTTAGATTATTGCAAACAAAACCACATATCAAAAAAAAACAATATATTAAGCGACATCATAGTACCTATACAATAACAATATCTTGGATTTATCCTCTACGTTATCCTTTCCCTGAGATATTTCATCAAATAAACTAAGAATATGTTCCATAATATTCCCTTCAGGATATTTGGACCTCATAGCAATCAAAAACTCTGTTGAGCCATTTCTTATAATCTTACTTGCAAGCAACTGTCTCTGCTTAAGCAAATCTTCACCTTTTAAGTGGTTAGTTGCCTTAATCTCTGCAACAAAAGAATCAAGACCTCTTAATTCGCTTAACTGGGGACGACCAGTAATCATTGCAATATCATATATGGAATGATCAGCTGACTTTATGTCATTATTCTTATTTGCATAAGCTAACGTTCTATATAGCTCAACTAATTTCTGTCTATTTTTATCTAATCGTCTGAAATCGCTAGCATATAAAGATGGTTGTTCCGTACCATCAACCTCACTTCTGCCATTGTTAATCAAAAAATTGTTCAGCTCATTTCTTTCATTACTAGCTAATCTTTCATACTCCATTGAACCAAAATATTTAGAATCTCTTTCTCTTTGGCTCTTTAACGAAACGTAAGATTCAATAAAATTTTCATTATTCATCCAGTTAAAATTATATGTTCTAAATTTACTCCTAGAATACAAAGAAGGAATGCCAGCTACTCCTTTAAACAAAGCTATCGTCTTAATAAAATTCTGGAAATCTTTAACATCATCCCCTGCTGACTTCTCTATTGAATCATAACCAGTATTCTCAACCAATGCTACATTCTCCCAGCCATAATACAAAGAACCATTGTCAAACATAAAATCGTATAACTCTTTAATAGCCTTACTATTCTCCATTATATAATCTAAAGCATTCATCCTATCAATAGATGCAAGGTTTGGGTCACTAAGCTTTGTAAAGATTAGGTTTAATTTTTTGATGTCACTCATAGATATTTGCTTTAAAATTTGATCAAATTTCCCTCTGCTTGCAACAATCCTACTCAGTTGTGACTGCGAAAAATCACCTCTTATCACTCTGAAAATAAACAAACTAATATTTAATTGCTTCTTGCTCTGATAATCATTCCTTATAAACAAAGCAGATGGACTCATATCTACTTTAAAAAGCACACTGTCTTTATGTTCTTGAAAAAAACTATCGTATTGCCAAAGCCTAAAAGCATCTTCAATATCCTCCCTAGCAGTAATATCTAATTCTTTTATTGACTCAGCGATTTGTTCATCAGGCAAGCACCTAAAGGCATAAGTTTTCTTATAATCCAATCTAGCCTGTGATTCAAAAAAATGTGAAGATTCATTGGTAATATAATTTGCAACCATTAAATAGTCTAATGTTGCACTACGAACTTCGGAGTCATTACTAATACTAATAAACCCTCTAGCCCTCATATACTTATCATAGTCATTAGCCTGCAAACTCCCATAATTATCATACACATATTTATAAAACTTGGATTGATTAAAACTCTTCGAATGACGCATTAGCCTTTCGCTTACACTAAGATTATCGGCAAAAAAATTAGTGGACAATAAATCAAAAGGGAAAACTTGCCTTAAGTGGGTTGGCTTATTAACAATGGTATATTCGCCAGGATGAAACTGAAGAAAACCAGAATCTCTTTTATTAAAAGCCCCATTCTTATAAAGCATATAAATATTTCTAAAATCATCACCACTTAAAGCAAATTCTTTTTTACGAATACGATCACGAGGCTGTCTAGTAAAATAAACATATTCTGACAAACTAAGTGCTGAATTTATTACTGTTTCGATACCTGCAGCTATCCTTAAAATATTCTCATTTTTTACATCTACACCAAAACCAATAAATGTTTCGTCTGTAATACTATTCTTCAAAACATCAATAAATTCTTTTAGCTCATCTTCACCTAAGGTTATTTTTTTATAATCAATTCTATAGAGATCATTTTGATTATTATCAATACCTTTAAGAACCTCGGACTGCTTAAGCACACTAACAATCAACTTTGCTTCTTGAATATCACAACCAACAATTGTTGCTATTGCTTCTGGATTAATAAACCCTAAACTCAAATATCTATATGCTTTTAAAAAATCTAAATAACCAGTCCGTTCTTTGCCACTCAAATCACTAAGAGAGGAAATCCTCTTGCCTTCAGAATCTAACGTTCTCCATTCATACAAAGCTTTATTCCTTTGGGCTTGAGTTAACCTCAACAAAGCTGAATCTGCTTTGTTTTGATTTCTTTTTATATCCTCTTCTAGAATTTCTGTAGCTATTGCAATTATAATGTTTTTATATTTTGGATCATTTATAGGCAATTCGCCTGTTACAAGATATTTTTGTACCATACCAGCAATTAATGCTTTATTATCTTTAAGAATTTGATTTGACCACTCCTCATAACCTTGTGATTCAGAATTATATTTTAATCCTTCATAATTAATATCACCTTTCACAATAAATGTTTCCAGTAAAAATCGACCCAATCCTTCATCAATAAGAGTATCCTTCCAAGTTCTATCTGTTGACACAACCTTCAATGAATCCACAACCTGTCCATCAACAACTAGCTTGCCAGTGTTTACTGCGGAAAAAACATTAATCCCTTCAGATAAACTAATACCTTTACCATGTAATCTTATTGAACATGGAGAAATAATCTCTGTCGGTTTTTCCTGAGCCCCCATTGTTAATCTAATTTCATCCTTAGGATAATCTATCGTTAACTTAACTACATAATTAACCATAAAATCAGGTTGATCTTGATAACCCACCCTCTCAATGGAAACATTAACCATCTTCCCTTTAATCTTATCTTTATTCTGTTCTAAAGTTTGACAAATATGAATAAATAAATTCGGATTCATATCGTAAAGACTATTAACACTAATATTTAATTCATAAGCTAAGTTGCTATACTCATGTAATTTACCAAAAATACTAGGAGCCCTTCTTGTAGGCCCAGAGCCATTCTCTATAACAAAAGCAGGATTATCGCGCCCAAGGGAAGCTTTTAATGAAGAATACCCAGGATATATATTCTCCATTAACTCTTGTAGGTTTTCATTATCATAATATCCATTTTTTGTGTCCTGAAAAAAATTACTCCAATAAAAAGGTCCCCACGAATGAACATTAGAATTAGTTATTTCCAATGTAACACCTGCCTCCTTTGAGAAATTGGCTAACATTCTAACCTCGTCCCTGTCTTCTCTTATACCTGTTGTTTCAATTCCCCAGTCATAAGCTTTTGGTGCATAATATACAAGAGCAGCTGTTGCAACTGTCAAAAGAGCAACCGGTAGTGCGCCCGACACGGCAGCACCAGCACTCGTTTCTGCTAACATTGAAGCAATCACAACAGAAACTGCCTTAGCAGTAACTGTTCCAACGAACACCGCTCCACCAACCACAAGAGCCTTTTCAACCGCCTCCTCAATAGCTATACTGGAAGAAATTCCTCCTGATTTAACTTCATCCCAATTTTCAATTAACACACTCAAACACTCATAAGCGGCAGCTGCGTAAGGTCCAGCTAGTGGAATCTTAACAACAGCCCCTCTAATAGTTAAATTAATCACTCCGGCGTTAGTTGCTACACCCTCAAGTAAACCAATTGCCGCAACGGAACCTGTCTGTTTGCCAGCAGTCACTAACGCCTGAGCAACATCATCCATACTGATACCATCACGCGCGCCATTAATAAGAATATTTACTACAGATAATGCAGCATAAATCTGCATTAGCCTATTACCTCTTATTTTAAATTGCCCAGTTGCATCATCAGTAAACAAAAACTTATACAAATCACCCTTTCCGTCTTTAAGTGCTTGGTCCATAGATGCCTTACCAACAACTAACTTCTTACCACCTACAGTAGTAAATTCAACCATATCCCCAGCTAAAGGTTTAAAATCAAGAAAAATCCCTGAAGAAGCTTCTCTGACAATATCCCTTGCATTCATTGTCACTGAAAGACCTGTTGCTCTTCTTGATAAATCCGCTGATAACTTCTCCGCTTGTTTATAGGTAAGCCTTTGCATTTTACCGTCCTTAAGTTTTACTAATAGGTCATCTGAACCTTCGATAGAACTTATGCTTTGACAATGCGGACTTAAAGAATCTACTACTGACTTCACTCCCCTTGGAACTCTAGCTAACTTAACCTTACTAAGGTCGGAATTATTAATCATAACTCCTCTACGACTAATTAAATCTTCAGCTCCTTCATTTATTGCTCGTTGATAAGGTGTCAGTAAATTATCCGCGTCAAGAGGCGCCTGAGCCCATCCAGCTTTCACAGCTCTTCTGTGAACAAGTTTCGCCATTTCCACATCCAATTTCATTAACCCAACATCCACAGCCAAACTACCAACAGTGCCAACCGTCCTATTAAATGAGGAATCTGAACTCTTTAAACCTGAAAACCCAATAGGGTCAAAACCTGACCAATTACGTTGAGCATCATTAAGATACCTAAGCCAAATACTTGGCGTCAAAAATTTTAGTGGAGCGAGAGATTCATAAAATGGATCGATAGAGTTATCAACAACAAATCTAACAGCACCACTTTTTTCATAGGCTATGTTAAAAAAATGTTGACTCACCATAATATATGCCAAAGAAGCAAGTCCCATTGGAGCAAAATGTGTTTTAGCCGTATGCCCACATATTTTTGGCATTCTAAGACCTTCTTTATTGAAAATCCTAGTAAACTTATTATTATAATTTGCTTTATCATATTGACCCCATTTTCTAATCGCACGTCCTTCAAGGAATCCATGAGCATATTTAAATGTTGCAAGACCTATAATGCCTCCGGCTGTTCCCTTCGCAGTACCAAGACCTGGATTTCCAGCCTCTGCTTGTTCTAGTAAAGGAATTTTATTGTCATTTGCATAATCAGAAACTTGTTCTCTAAAAACAATCAAATGTCTTTTTGGGGCTGGCATCCCATCCTTAGCTTTAGTGTTTTCCATCAATCCCTTTGAAGCCTTATCCCCTGCAACTTCAAACTTAAACTGACTAACAAAAAGATCTTCCGTTGAATAAAACCCAAAAACATCTCCCAATAAATCTTTATTATTATATAGAACTTTAGAATAAGACTCGTAATCCTTTTCTGTTCCTTGAAGAATTGTTTGTACTTTTTCTAAATTACTTACAGATAAAGAAGTGATGGCTAAATCTCGTAATAAAACAAACTGTCTTGAGTCAAAAAAATTGTTTTGTTGTTCCTGCAAAAACTTATTAAGTTTCTTTTCATCTACTCCGTCCTTCAGCTTAAAACACATTTTCCCGTCTACTTCAATAGCTTCAAAAATAACAGAATAATTAGGTTTTAATTTATCATTATCAGAAAACATAAAGCTATAAACATCAGAAACACCAACTCTGTTTTCTGTTATAGATTTATTTAAAGCATCATTAACATATTTAACTGTTAACGCAGAAAACTCGTTACTATTAACTGACAAATAAGGGAACGCTTTATTAAAATCAACACTTACCATTCTATCTCTCAATAATTCAGCCCTAGTTAACTCCACCAAATCAGCAAACTTTATAAACTCACTAAGTTTTGGAAATGTTGACACTAATGCTTGGTCAATTTCAAACAACAACATATCCATTTCCCGATTATCCCAGTTCTTGTTTTTATAACTTTTCAAAATAGTCCCTAATTTAGACATTAAGTCTGAATAAGAATCTTTAATGATTTTCAACTTATCCAATTGTTCCGAGGTTAATTCAATCTTATTCTGAAGAAGAAACTCATTAAATATTTGCATATCCCTTTCATCATATAAAAGAACTAAACTACTAAAATAATGAGACTGTATCGAGTCAAAATCTGGATACTCTTTCTTGACGTCACTAAGCATGCTACTCAAAAGATCTTGACCCTTGCTCTCTAAAACAGAATGCATCTCCTGAAGAAAAGACGGTTTATATTGACCTTTTTCCGTAATGTCGCTATCAGCTAACTTATATTCTTTAATGTACCCATCACGAATAATACTCTCCACCCAAACTCTCTTTAGTTGTTCTTTTAAGGCATATCTTACATCAAAGGATCCTTTCATTTTACGAACTATAGATGAAACCAAGATTTGTACTAATAGTTGACGCAACTCTGTTTCGTTCTTATCTTGCAAACCCATAGCTTCAACATCCACGCCCAACTCTTTAATTTTTATAATAGTTTTTTCTTTATCCATACCTACTACAAAATCTTTCATTAATTTCACCAACCCAGACATAATTTCATCAGGGTGATAATTCATCATATTTATAAATTTTTCTGAAACAAAATATTTAACGTCAGAACCACCACTCATTGGGCCCAAAACCAAGCATCCAGTATTTTTAAAATACTCTACAGCTAGTGCCTTAAAAGATAAGTTATTTAACACATCGAAAGTGCTATCGGTTATAAAATAATCACCAGGATACTGTAAGTTTTGTAATAACTGATTTACGCCTTCCCCTGATAGCACATTATCTTTGTAGGTAAAAGAAATACCTAAGTTACTCTGCACATCACTGCCTACGACTTGCACAGAAGCTACTTCTTGTTCAACATTAGTGTTCAACAAATCATTAAAGCTGTTCTGTTGTTCTCTTTCTGTTTGTCTTACAAAATTAAACTCTGCCATTTGATGAATTGCTTCTGTCCTGGCCCTACAATAAGTATCAAGTCTAGAAACCATTACAGATATCGTCATGGAAGTCACACCTTCTCCATGGTACAAAACTCCAAGACCTCGTTCTATCATCATTCTTTTCATTAAAGCAGCAGTAACTGTTAATTCATTAAAAGCCAAATTTACTACAGACTCTATATCAAATTTTTCATTTTTCATTTTTGCATTAGTAAATTGTATTACTGCGGCTACAGCCAGTACCATTAGAAATTGAGTACTATTCTCTAAAACATCTGTTGCTATTCTACTTGAACGTTCACCAGGATAAAGCATTCTTTCAAGCTGTTGATTAATAGTTAATCCTTGACCCTTTAATTTGCTTTTTTGACTTTCTGTCATCCCAGCAAGCAAAGTGTTTTTTAAACCTTCTGCATGTTCTTTTAACTTCTGAGGATCCATTGTCCCGTCATTTCTAAAAATATCACCTAAACTGTCACCTCTTGAACTAAAATAATTTTTCATCATGTCCTCAGTCATAACCCATCCAAGCTCATCAAAAGCACGTCTAACAAAAACAACATCTCTATCTAATGTTGTCTTCATAAACTCATAATAGGCACTCTTTTGCTCTTTAGGGATATTAGTATCTTTAACAGCTTTCTCTATTAACTCATCTGTAATCGATGTGGCAGATCCACCACGTACTTTTGAATAAATATCATCTTGTAATTTAGAGACTATCTGTCCATCTAAAAAGTGCATTTTCCCATTATTATCTTTTTGTATAACAGCAGAAAAGCCCATTGGCTTACCTGCCAACTGCCCCTCATCAACTGCGTCAGCTGCAAACATCATTAGACCAAACCCCTTACCCTTTAAGGATAAAGCATCTTCATCTTCCATTCTCATTAACAGCTGTTCGTCCTGATAAGTAGCATTCGCACCCCAAGACTGATGCTGGAACTCAACACTACCTACTTTACCAGCATACTTTTCTCCACCAAAAAACATAGGCATTAAACCCATCCTAACTATAACTTCTGCGGATGACCCTCTAATAACATAAAAAGGTTGTTCGCTAGTTAAACTGCCACCATCTTTTGTTGCGTTGCTGTCATTGATAGCCCTATCAACCATAGAAATCACAACACCACTTGGAGATTTCCTAAGATTAACCTTTTGTTTATCACTCCCGTTGTCCAGCTGCTGTTGGGTTGCACTAATAATCCTTGAATAAGCATCAAAACAATTTTTAAAAGAAGGATATGCTTTCTCAAACTTGTCACCTAATCCCGGCTGAATACTATCTAAAGAACTTTTCAACATAGAATTTGCTTGTTGTTTAGCAGACTCATCTGAAAGTTCAGTTGTGTTTCTAATTTGTTGTAAAATATACGAATATAGATTCATTTGTTGCTTTTTGCTTAAATCTTGTCTTCCTGTTGCAATAGCCTTACCAAGCTCATCACCAAAACCTTCGATAACTAATCTTTCTGTTTGCACTGTTTTTGCATCTTCAGCAGTAAATATTATCTGAACTTTTGTTGAGCTCTTAACCTCAAAAACCTGATTTGGATTCTCTTGGCCCAAATCTGAAATTGCAAGAACAGCTCGCTTGTAATCGCCTTCAGTATGAGGCGTTGATATATACTCCACATCTTTATATTTAGTAGCATCTGGCTGAGTGTCAGATTGGTTTCTTTGCGCAGGTGTACCCTTTTCTGGCAAAGCTGTTGCTTTCATGTAGGATACGCCTTCAGGAGATTTACTGTCAGCACCAGATACTTCAGATTTTTTGACAAATGATATTTCCCCTAGAAAAACACTAAAACGAGATTGTTGATCTCTAACAGAATTAGCCAGGTTATACTCACTACTATTTTGTTTTAACGCTTCAAAAGTACTGTTAACGTGCTTGGTTATTCTCTTTGATAATGTATTTAATTTAGGGATATCAAGCTCTCCTTTACTTCCCACACAACTCTTTAATACTTGATACATTTCTTTATCAGTAGGGTCTTGGGAAGCTGATAATCTAAAAAGCAAATACTGAAAAATAGCTTTTGATTGAGCTCTATTTCCATCCATAGCTATTATTTTTTCAATGATTCCATCTTTACCAAAATCAGCACTAAATTCTAACAACATATCAACAAAAGGATCTTTCCTTATACCTTCTGGCATGTCTGCAAGCATATTATCTTTAAAGTCACGCATATGGCTGGTTTCATGTATTCTTACAAATTCAGAAAGCATTTGTAATGCTTTCCCTGACAAATCAAACAATGTTAATGCCTTAGACTGAAACTCTCTCTCTTGTTCCGTAGAGAGATCTTCTTTTGTCAAATACATAAACTTCTCTGTTAACTTCCCATTACTATCGACATACCCCAACCTTCTCCAGTCCTGATATTTTTTTATTTGTTCATCTTCACTTTTTATCCCTAACCTCTGACCAAGAACCTTATAATTAAAAAAAGAAGGAAACCCCGTTAAGCCTTTCATTTTTTCTATTGATATATCAATAGACTGCAAAAACATCCTTGCATGATCACCGTTATTGTCACTTTTCTGAGAAATCGCCTTTTCAAAAAGGTCCATAAAACTTTCCTGTAGCTTACTCTCTGCAACAATAATCTCGTACTTTGAGCTTGTTTCGCTTCCAAAGGCAAATCTATTACCTTGCTTATGATAAATTAACCCCAAATAATCTGTTTGCCCTCCACCCCAAACTCTACCAATTCTAATAACCCTATGATCTTTCTGTTCATCTACTGATATAACTTCTGCAAACTTATAAGACCCATCATATATTAAAATACTTTTTCCGGATGGATTACCATCTGAAATAAGCTTTTGATTTATTTGATTTATTGTAGATGTAATTTTTTCAACAGCAGTAGTTAATTTGTTCCTTGTTGCTGCTGTAATGTTTTCATCTTTACTTATAACCTCAGTTCCCTTTAGGATTCTTCCCTGAGCATCGATGTACCCCTCTTGTCTTAAATATTCATATTCGACTTTTAAAGCATCTGGTTGATTATCTCTTATTTCTCCCAATTTAATTTGTAATGATTTTTTGTCAGTTGCGCTTAATTCTATATAAGTACCTTCTGGCACTCCTTTACTCTTAACTGGTTTCTTTTGGAGAAGAAGATTAGCTAATGTTTCAAACTTCTTTATAGTTTCTGCATCTTTAACGGTTTTTGAATTATCCAACCAAGCAATAAAATCATTAACCTTTTCAGCATCTATCCAATAATATCCCTGAGATGTTATCGTAAATTGTTCAAAAAACAATGCTATTGCTTGAGAGTTGACTATTCGATTTAAACCAAACTTGGCTAACACGTCTTGCGGCATTATTGCACCAAAATCATTTGCCTGAAGATAATTAGCACTTATACTAAACTTTTCACCAAAAATAAGTTTTAATTCATCATCAGAAGGGTCTCTATTTTCCCTATTACATCTAAGAATTAAATTTTTTAACTGATATTGTACTTTTTCTTCTGGATTATTTTTATAATTATCATTCCCCTTTAATGCGCGAGATGCTTTCCATCCAAATAATGTATCAGAAAGTCTATTCCAGCTTTTATAATTAACCTCATTTATCGCTTCCTGGTGTTCAGCCCTATGTTTTTCCACCTTTAAATCTACATCATAAATAAACTTAAAATAAAAGAAATCAGCTACGTTTTTTACTGTTTTTTTAAGGATGGTTTTTGGCCTACTACCATCAGAAAACATATCAATCGCCATTTTGTCTATTAATCCTTCTTGCATGCTCTGCCACAAACTTTCATAATTGACATCAGAGCCAATAACCATCGTAGTAGCTGTCAAATGCTCAATATACTTTTCTGCCTCAGAAAGATAAACGTTAACTAATGCTAAACGTTGGGAAATAAGAGTTGCTGCTGCTGCTTGTCTATCTTTTGGCATTTTAGGGTCTGATGCTAAACCATAAAAACTCTTTGATACTCCTGACTTAAAAATATCCCACTCTCTAACACCACTAACATATTCAACATTAAATCCCATTTTGCTATTAATATAACTTTCATACTTTCTTCTTACTGATTTGTTAGTAATCATCTTAACCATTAATTCATCTAACGAGCTAATCCCCTGTGATACACAAAACTGTTTTGAATTTACTTCTAATGCTCTTTCAAAAAACATTGTCAACATTGTTGGGATATCCTTAACTTGATTTAATTGTGAAAAATCTCGTGAAATATATTCAATATCAGTTGCCCTATAACCCAAACGAAAACTACGTTTACCATCACCTTGAGACTTACCAAGAAGATCTTGTAGCAATCTTAGTGGTGATTGCCTTTCTAATGTTTTACCTTGAGAAGCTTTTGAAGACTCCATGTTATCACGATTAGTTTTTTCTAAAGAACCTCTAACTTTATTAAACATAGAAACACTTTGTTTTAGATGAATAAACTTATTATTCTCAAAGCCATCCTTAATAAAATCTGAAACGTCGTTTTGTTTAATAATCCCGACTAACACTAGGTCAGTAGCTACTCGATAATTATAGATTCTGCCTTCTGCTGCTTTCCAATCTATAGACTCCTTGCCCTTAGATGGGTTATGGCTCTTTGCTAGTTCAGAACAAATCGAACCTACTTCGTTACCCGTCATGTCGCGGAAAATACCAACAGAAATTGCTATTCTTAAACCTTCATCTGTAATATCCGCTAAATTTCCAGGTAAACTGTATTCTCTTTTTGCAAACAACTCAGGTATATTCTTAGTTAAAGACACAAGCCCGCGATAATTTGACTTTATTTGGCTTAACCGTTTCTTTTCAACCGCCGACAAGTCTGATTTTAAACTTAAATCATGAAATTCTTTTAATATACCATACGCAAATTTAGTAATAGCATCTATCGCCTCTTTATCCTCTGGAATAGCCACAAGATACTTGCCTATATTATCTATCTGCAACATAGAATTAAGAGGATAAAAAGGAACATCCATTAAGGCTGAAATGCCCTCCTCAGTAAAACAATTATCTCGAACTAATGCTTGTAATTCAGGTCTTTTTGAAAGATTATTATCCCAAATATTAGTAACGCCATAAACTGCTCCTTCTGACCTACCTAAACCTAGTGTTCGGCCTAAACGAAAAATCTCTTGTATCCATTCAACACTGTCTCTTTTCAGTTGTGTCATTACACCAACCATGCCAATATTGGAATATCCAGATTTGCGTCGCAATAGTATAAGAGCATCATGTGCCTTATATCCTTTTAATTCGTCTACCCCAATGTTTAGATACTTAGCCAATGCCTCAAGTCTCTTTTTGGCTTCTGGCTTTGCTTTATCACTAATCATTTTCTTCCAAGATTCTTTAAAAAACTCAGAGGTAGGTTGGATATCAACAGCCCTGTTACTATTTGTACTCATTAATACCCTAATTGTTCCATCCCCAAAATAATCTATTCTTTGTTTTTCAAGATCATCTGCTGTTCCTTCAAAAACATGATCAATGCCTATTCCTGAACTTGACTTAGTGGATCCGAAAAAACGACCAACTAAAGCATTAAAATCTAAAATGGCTTGATATTTAACTAAATACTCACCACCTCCTAATCTTTGATAAATAGCATCAAATTGTTTGTCCGAATAATTATTATCCTTAATTTTCTTATCTAAAAAATCAAAAAAATCTTTAGTATACTCTTCAAACACTTGTATGGTTAGTTCCGCCTCCAATCCTGACTTTCCTGACTTTTTCTTTGGTATATGGAGTAAAATAGGAGCTCCTTCTGCCATCTTGCTAGCAGCTAAAAAAAGTACATTCTGTTTTTGTGCTTCTAATCCATTTACCGAAATCTGCGGAGCGAACTTAAGCGTCTGTGGTGCAATGTCCTTTGCAGGGATATGTTCTATCATTAATCGTTCTATCTCTCTATGCATCTCCAAATTGGTTCCTGACAAACCCAATATTGCATTAATAACATCTTTCTGAAATTTCTGTGTGGTTAAACTTATACTACTAAAGGATGGTCTTGAAATATGAGAAATAGAACCATCATTACGTCTCGGACCAGATCCACTCAAATGATATGCTTCTACTATTTGATGATATTTCTGTTGTACACTACTCCAATTAAACCTTCTCATTCCTTGGTCTAACAATTTCACCTTCCCTTTAACAACATCATACTGTTCACCACAAATAAAAGTTTTAGTTACGTCTAAAACATCGTTTGCCATAAATGCCACTCGCTCATACATTAAGTTTTCACTAGAATTAAGCTGTAAACTTATTTCTCTGGCATTACTTGCTAGCTTTATTTTATCTATTCTAGATTGAATTTCTCTAACTGATGGTAAATTATCAGAGAATACGATTTTTGACATACTTACTTTTAAAATATCAATAGCTAACATTCTTTTAAATTCTAATGTGCCCTTTTCTGTTAGAAAAAATTGGTCTCCTACTCTAAAAACTAATTCGCCTTCTTTCTTAGCATTGTTTTTAATAAAAGCATCCATTACCCTTACCGCCACAACATACTGGTCCTTATCAATACCTTTTAATATCTCATTATTTGAAGTACTCATAATGGTAGGATTCGTTCCATCTATTAACAAATTTTTGTCTGCTTCATCTAATATATACACCATCGAATCGCTTGAATCGGTTGGCAAAATTCTCTCTGTTGGATTAATAATGTCTTGCAATGCTCTAGAAAGAAAATCTGAATGGTTCACATAAACCACTCTACTTTTTGCAAACATAGCCCGTAACGTCTCAGGATTATATGCTCCTATTGGTCGTTCATATACAGCTGGAGGCTTACCAAACATAGTTTCATAAACTCTCGTTGTTGATTTAACACCAGCTGATTTATCTGCATCATTAGAAACGCCTACAACCACATGATACCCCATCATATAACGGAATAAGACCAGTCCTGTTATCAAAATAGTCTTGCCTCCGCCAGCATTCATATTAAAAAACATATCTTTACTGTTTGCTTGCATTGCTAATGTTGCTAATGATCCTTCAATAGGTCGAAACCCTTCTGACTTCAATACAGAAAGAGTCCACATACCCAAAACCTTACTAGTTAGTTTCCCATCAGCATTTGCTTTTTGGAATTCATCAATACTTGCTCTTTTATTGTGAGGTTGCCCTTTTGCTGCCTTCTTTGCCTCTTCATCATTCGCTCCTTTTACTGCATTAAAAGCTGTTTCACAATCTTCCCTTTGGGCATCAATTATTATTTGAAGAGCTGCCTTATATGCGTCAGGATTATTACGCGAATCTTTCCCTTCTACACCAATACTACAAGCTTTATAAAAGTCATCTATATTTCTACAACTATCTAATAACTGATTTAGAACACTATTTCCATTCTCCTTCAGGGAAGCTTTCTGTCCCTCAATAAAAGACCATAAGTCTTCATGTGACTGTCTCGCAAGAACAACACCTTTAGCATAGTCTCTTGATTTTTCGGAGATGAAAGATTCTAGCCGTTCTCTTTTTTCGCCATCAACGTGATAGGAATCTAAATCACTACCAATCGATGCCAATGCTGACTTAACTTCAGCATTGTTTTTCCAAAATTCATTAAATTTTTCATCAAAAACAGAACCTCTTATTCCTCCAGAATGTTCTAAAAAAACTCTTGCTAATTGTTCTGCTTTACCAAAAATTATATCAGCTGCCTTTCTAAAATCAGGAGGCACAACATCTCTAAACCTAACTTGCTCTAAATAATTATTGACCGAATCAATATTCATTTTCCAATTATTTGGTTGCTCTTTAATAAGCCTAAAAAACACTGAAAGTTCTTGAAAAGAGAACTTTCCGTTAAGTGCCTTAAAAACATCCTCATTTATTACAATAAGAGTATCGTTTGTTACAAGCGTATAAAAGTCTTGCATTTTAGAAACACTATTTCCATCAGTCCCAAAATTAGCAATACTTCTTTTAAATCCTGCATCCAACTGAAGTGGTCGAGACTTTATCTCATTCAAACATCTTTCAAAGGCCATAGATGAAGAAGCCCCTGATGTTAATCCACGTGCCAAGTCAACTGAAAGATGTAATTCTAAATTATCTTTACTAAACGAAGGATTATCGCTTCTTAAAACAAAAACAGCATTATTTTCATTTGCCATTGATGACCCAATAATAATTTTACCTATATTAACTTCTTTTGGATTGATACTTGTTCCATCCTCAGAAACACTCTTAACAGAAATTCCATCCAAAACACCATTAAATTTTAATGTTTCCTGCAATTTAGATAAATCAATATTTCTTTTAGCATCTGGAGATACACAATAAAAAGATAATGAACCATCAGCTTTGATGGTTACTTCGGTGACAGACTTCTCTGTTTCTGCCTGAAAACTATCATAACTCATTCTTTCAAAATATCTTGCAACAGCAGGATCCCCAGCACACTCATGAAAAATTTGCTTCACATAGTCCCTAAATTTGCCATTTGGGTAATTGCCAATAAATTCTTGCTTCCACTTATCTAGGGCATACAAAACGACATTTGCATTAAGCCTATCTATTCCTTTACTAAAAACCGTATCACCCAAACTTCTTAATACACTACCATTAAATATTAATCTAGCTGCTCTGAATTTACTCATGTCTGTCAGGTCAGTTACCTGTGCTTTTTCATAATCACGATTTCCCACAATACTCATTGTTCCTACCACATCGACTAAGGCTCTCAGTGCTAAATATCCTGACTTATATTGACCATCTTTTTTTGTTAGATTCTCCCACTTATCTGACGCTTTGCCAGAAACTCCGGTTGCTTCCATTAATGTTAATAACGCACCCTGTTCGTTAAGCATATCAATGCCTTTAAACAACCATTGCAATCCTTTCATCCTATCGGCTCCAAGGAATTTTGCAGAATCAGCAACCCAACCAACAGGCTTCCATAAAATTACATCTCTGCCAACTGTCCTGCCCATCCAGCTATCACTAAATTTTTGTCCTGACTTTGGCAAAACATACATATTAGCCAAATTAATCTTTATCCAAACTGCAGCCCAATCACTAGGGGTAGCTGCGTTTGACATGTCTTCCCATATGCCTAAGTACTGATAGAATTGATAGAAGCTATGTGTGAAATTATAAATATCTAACTGAATGGTAGCTACTTCAACTGCAGTGTCAGCAACCCTTTTCCAAACAGTCCCCATCAAGTCATCAATGTCTTCATCCAAAGATTGAAAAGCACCAAGACTATGATCAGCCTCATATCCTCCAAACGAAGCTCCTTCTAAATAATCCCATCTACTTTTTTGGTATTTTTCTTTTATTTTTTCTTCTAAAACCAACAACCCATCGCTATTTTTAAGCATTGAAAGATAACTACTATCATCTAAACTAAGTCCATCTTTTTTCATAATTATTAATTTGCTAACTACTTTTATATATCTATCCAATACAGTTATTTCTTTTATGCCTTTAAATTGCTCAAACAATTCTGTTTTCAAACTATCTTTATTTGCAACACCTGCTTCATTAATATACATAGAAAGTAAAACAAAAATTTCTAACTTTTTCTTTTCAATATCTTTTAAAGAAGTTAGATTTCTAATAGTTTTAATAACATTCTCCATACCAACAATAGATTTAGTTACATCACCTATTACTGCAACACTTAACCCATACGATTCACCATATTTCTGCAAATCCCGTATTATATCTATCTGTGCAGTAACCAATGCAACTTGAGATGCTATTTCTTTTTGATGTAAAACATTATTTTCTCCTGACACCTGAGAAATAACACTTTTCCAAATATCTAAAGGTCTTGAAAACTTAAAATACCAACTCAACTTCATAAACTCAAGAGGGGTTCTAACATAATTTAAAGTAGCATCACCAACACCTACCCCTAAAGCTACATGACCTTCCTTTTTTTTCTCTTCAGATACTGCGCTTACATACTGATATCCTTCACTAAAAACAAACGCTGGGTTATTTCCTTTCAATAAATCCCAAGCTAAACCACCTAGTGCAGACCCGCCACCATCACTAACTGGCTCTTTCTTTTCCGCTCCTGTCATGTATCCATCAACTAAAACTAATTCCTGAGAACGACCAAGTCCATCATTCATTGTTAAAAATGATGCCACCGCAGCTAATTTTAAAATATATAAATACTTTAAATTACTTTTGCAGTTTTCCTGAGTGATAACATAGTTTCCTTTAGGCTCAACATCTTTCAGAGATTCCCACCCTTGCAGTAATTCCTCTATTTCCTTTTTTGATAGCTCACTTGAAGGATGAAAGTATGTTTGATTAATATAACTTCTTAGTCCATTAATAAAAACATCAACATACTCATCACTCATTTCATTATTTGATAAAATTAAATTATGATAAATCACCTCGCTCTTTAAGCGGTCGCTATTATATGCAGAATTTGTAATAAGACCAGAAAATGCATCTTTAATATTTGAAGTAAGTATCCCCACTTCTGGCAAACCAGCAACCTTTGATGCTCCTGATGTTAACCAACTACCCAAACTTGGAACTGGTCCAAAGTATTGATTAATAAAGGACACAGCTGATGAGCCAAATAAATTATTTGCATCCTGCAAATCAGCCACTTGTGGTTCAGCAGTAGAATCTTTCAAATCAACTAGTTTCTGAATAGCGTTATTATCTACACCATGAATCCATACAGCCATTAATGTTTTCAATTTTTTCATTTCAGGACTGTCACCATCAAGAAGCATCGTTTCGTTATTTTTAAAAGTAATTTTTCCTTCCAAAATCTTGTTTCTGATTTCAGTTAAGGCTTCCCCTATATCTCCCTGCGAATAATTCAACACAGTTTTCTTATCAGGAGTAAATGTCTGCCTCCTCCCAAAAACTAAGTCAACTATTAAATCTGCTCCCAAAAAAGCAGAACTATCACTTTGAATTACATCTATTAGCCAAAGAGCAAAATCAGCATCAAGCATAAATAAATTTTCGCTTGGTACAGGCTTATTCTGAGACAACAAGAAAGTAGGATTCATATAAACGGAACTCAAATAACGTAAAACATTAGGATCACTTAAATCGTTATCTTCTACTTTGGCTAAAGCAGCTACTATATTATTATATGCTTCTATATTTGTTTGCTTTAAATACAGCAACCTTATCCTTGTCCAACTATCAATATTAAACTGCTTATCAAAACTAATAACCTTTGTTTGCACCTTAATATCTCTATCAGCTGCTAATGATTTTTGTAATTTAGCTGTAAAAGTCTTGGATGTTTCCACTACGCCCTGCAAAATATTTCTATCAACCAATCCTTTAACTAATTCAATTAACGGTGTTGCCGCAACTGTAACAAAAGAACCATCAGCTTTATAATATTCAAACCCACTAGCTACACTCTTTATCAGAACACAACCAGTATTCTCTAAAGTAGCAACTAATTCTTTTAATGGCTTTATAAGTTCAGAAAAATCTTCATCTGAAGAAATAATATTTATTATCTCTTTAAGTTGATAAATATTGATCTGATTAAAAACATTTGTTGTTTGCCTAAACCCATGACCCTGAGTTTTATTTACTTGTGTTTGATATACCAAATTCAGAATTGCAGCTCTATATTTAGGCTCATTTAATTTATCAGGGTTAACACTATAATTACTTTTTGATAATTGATTAGGAACAATTTTAACATCTTTAATTTGACCTAAAACCTTTCTATCTATAGCACTACCAGCAAAATGTTCAATTAACATCTGTATAGCAGAACCATCTCCTTTTCCGTCTTTTAAATAACTTTCAATCTCTGAATATTTAGCCTCAAATTTCTTCTGAATATAACTCAAACAATACTCTTCAACTGTTGCTATTCCCTGACTATCTTTATTAAACTCATCCACTAAAAATTGATACAACTTTGTGCCTGAGAATATTTCAATTAAAGACTCATTTGAACCTCTTAGTTTGCTTAGCAACTTTTGTTCTAAAGACTGATACACCTGGCTTATTGAATAACCAAAAACAGCCCTACTATTTAGAATGCTATAGGCCTTTAACTGACTATTATTTTCATATTTAAAAGATTCTTTAATAAGCGTTCCAGATATTCCAGTTAATAACTGATTACCAACAACCAATAAGTCATAAAGCGTTAGTGGAGTACCATCTGCCTTTGTAATACCAAGATTTATAGCAGATGCCTGTTTTATAAACTGTTCATTTTTTATACCGCTAGTATTTAAAGACTCGCCTTGCCCTTTAATCAACAATGATATAGTTAATGGATCAACAAATGCTTGTAATTTTGCATCATCTATAATTTTCCTAACTTCTGGATATTGGTTATACAATTGAATAATCATTTGCTGATTATTTTGAAACAAACCAACCATCTCCTGAGCTGAGGCAGTTTCCTCGCTAAACAAATTTGCCAAATATCTCATCTCATCGCTTCTTATACCTTTTTGTCCATTAATATCAGCAAATGCTGGATTATACATATGCAGCATTTGTTGTATCTCTTCCATTTGTTGATTTCTTGGTGCCACATATGCCTCGAAAAGATTCTCAAAATTTTCAATTTTTTCAACAAAATAAACATAATTATCTTCATTAGATTGCTGAACTGCCCTACTGTCACCGCTAGATTGAACATCCGTTGGTTGCTTCAAAACTTCAAGGGAACTTGTATCTATATTTGTTCTTTGATAGGCTATTGCTTTATATTCCTGCTGATTAAAAACCATCTTAAAAACATCAGAAAAATCTTTTAAATACGCGAATTGCTTACCAAACAAAACGTTTAAAACTTCAACCCTTAAAAACATTCCTGAAATTGACATTTGGTCAACACTTTTACTATCTTCAAAACTAAACATAGAATCATTAATTAATCTGCTTTTATTAAAGCCAAAAAACAACAAATCATAAATAAAAACTTTATCTTTATTTTCAATTGGTTTGTTGTCAATAATTGCTTGTCTTATCCTGTTTACTGTTGCTTCATTTTCTAATAAATAATCAATAGCCAATTCATTCAAGGATTGACCATATTGGTTTATCCTACTGAAACTGGAAATACCGTTTCCTTCTACTGCATAAAACATATCAACTTCTCCTAATAAACCTTCTATCTCTGGAGCGAGAACTCTGTTTTCATTAACTCCAACTACACGCTCCACCTCAATAAGTTGATTCGAAACTTCAGGAGCTAAAGTCAAGCTATCGACACCATTTGTCCAAGAAACTAAAATCTCTCCCTTTTTAAGATTTAATTGATTTCCAATAAAAAACTGAACACTCTTCCGTTCATATGCAGATGATTTAGAACTAATTTGTATGTCCATTGGTAACTCAACGCTTGAAAATAAAATATCCCAATTCTCTTTTAAATTAACATCTTCTATTAATTCTTTTATTTGCATTAAATTATCACTTGTAATTACTAATCCACCTGTTAAAGCATCGACATACCCATTTTCTTGAGCCTTCATAAATAACTTTTGCAAATCACTTTCTTTGCACCCAAGTTTAATTGCAAGATCTTTTTGTTGGAAAGATAAAGAAACTGATACCTTGCCTTCCTTAACAAGAAGTCCAAAACTTGCGTTACCTTCTCTATTAATTTCAATTTTTGCCACATCTAGCGTTGGTATCGGTGTACTAAAATCAACATCTTTTGAAACATACATATCCAAGTCAACTTTTAAATCAATGTTAATACTCTTTGTTAATAATTGAAAAAGAATTACCTTTGTGTTGTAATCAAAACTAGAATTAATAAGAATTTGTTCTATCTCATCTGTTGAAACTAGAATATTTGCAGAACCTTCGGGGCTATCAGTCTTCTCAAGAATCCCTTGGTCAATTAAAAAGCTCCATATCTCATCAACTTTACTTTTCAAAGCAACAACAGCTTGTACATCTAACCTCGTTTCACTATAGACTAACAACTCATTGTTAATTTCTGATTTTTTAATAGAACTCTTTCCTATGTATAAAGAAATATTTCCTTGATCATAATACCCATCAGCTAAGGCGATGCTTCCTTCTGAAAAAGGCAAATACTTTGTCCCGTTTTCGTTTGAATATTTCCAATACAGATTGTATCCATTCTCCTCAAGTGCCTTAACCTTACTATCAGCAGCATCTAAGGTAGGCATTACAGCTTTGTTCTCATTAATAGTTACACCTTTGATTGTTACTTGTTCTGAAATAGGACTTACTGCTTCAGTAAATATTGTGTCAGCTGATTGTATTTTTTTAGTAGCAGCAGTTTCTGCAATCTTTCTTTCTAACTTAAGTTTAAATGAAAAAACTAACCCTTGTCTTTTTACAATTAAATATATTGGATTATTCGTATCATAGTTAAAAACTTTTGACTTATCTACTTCTACATTTCCAACCTTAAAAGAATAATCCTTATCTTCGACACTCTTGAGTGTTGGCCACTTAATTTCATTCTTTTCATTGATTGTTATAACAATATTTTCTCTTAACCTGATAAGGTCTTCTGGCATATATCCAAACTCTATACTAGGGGAAGTTGTATCCCCTTTACCTGACACAATTCCAACTTGAATTGCAAATATATCCTTTGAGTCTAGCTGAAATAGTAAATCTTTGTTACTTTCACCAATCACTAATCTTTGTTGACTATCATCATTAAAGGTAACCATCACAGCTAAATCTCTGCCTTGAGCAATTAACTGTTTTAATTCTTGAGGAACAACCAAGTTCCCTCTCTTATCTATTGGAAAAACAACATTAGCGGATAACGCAGAAAGTTCTTGTTCTTGATTAACTTTTACTTTCTTAACTTCTGGAATAGAAGATACAGCAGGAATGCTAGTTCTTGAAGAACCATAACCTCCAAAAGCGCCAATGTTACCATCACCAAATCCCATATAAACCCATCCTTCTGTTAAATCTTCTATACTATATTATACCTATAATATAGTATTCCCATAAAAGTGGATTTATAAACATTTTTTTCTAATAAAAATTGATTATATGAAAGTCAATCTAGCTTGTTACTAGTAGGCTCGGACTGGGATTGTTATTTCCCCCATCTGAATCACCTATATTTGCATCCTTACTTATCTCCTGAATAGCTGAAATTTTGTCTTTAATACCTGAAATATTAATAAAATTAGGACCGTTTGGTTGAGTTAACCCATCTAAAAATTTAATGACCTTTGCTTTATCCTCTACACTTGAAGTTGCTGTCTCTGTTAATAAAGCCATAAACCATTTGCTAGAAAGCAACCCAACCGCTGTATGGAATACAACAGAAGCAGAAGCATTTAAGAAACTAGCAAATTCTTGTGGTAATTCTGTAATCAGTTTCTTCAAAACTAGCCGCCCTGAAGCAGACCCAAGAAATTCAGGGTTATACAACTGTTTATTCTTAAGTATGTTTGGCTGTAAATTATCACCCAGTCCCCCAACCCTAATTAAAGCCAACAACCCCTTTGCCTCTATATTTTCATTCAACTTAGCAATTACCATATTATTATACTCTTCTCCACAAATCCCTTTCATTAAATATGCTACCTTTGAGAAATCATGGTTATCCGTCAAAAGGCCTTCAACAAAAACAGCTTTATCTACAATATCTATCAGTCTTTTTCCTATATCATAAAAATCGTCTACACTCCAAGTATCACTAATTTTCTTAATTAACTCATTCCTTTTACCGGAATCCATATTTGCAATGAAATTAGCCACCAAGGTTTTTAAGGCTTCCACGCCATTTGCATAATCCAACGCTATAAAAACTTTTACTAAGTCATCCGGAGATAATCCATTTAGTGCGTTCACAAAACTAGTAGCTACATCAGTGTTAGCATAATCTATTTTACCTAAAACCAAAGCCAATACCGCTGGCGTCTCTTTAACAAGTTTTCCAGCATTATAAAGTTTACGCATTGCGGCAGGTATAATTTCTGCAATGTTAATTGGAGTTATCTGTTTGATTTGACCATTCAAGTATATTGCCACATTCTCTGGTGTACCAAGGGCTGAACTAAGCATACTTTTTGGGGCTATAGCATCAGCACTCTTGACTTCTATCGAAACAATCGGTGATGAATCATCTATCGTTGTTATACTGGAATCAGTTTCGTCCTTTTTTGTTTTTGCAAAAGTTAACTTAGTAGCATTTGCAGGAATAGTCAATTCTGTCTCACCGTTTAATATAGAATAAGACGTACTCCCATCAAAATTATAAGCACCAACCTCTCCACCTACCAAATCAGCAATCTTCACCTTCATACCAGGGAATAAGGGAGCATTACTCTCTCTGAGCGTTAGTCTTCCACTTGCATCTGCTGGCGGTTCTTTAGTGTCTCCAGTTGTTCCTGCTGCTCCACCCGTTGCTCCTGCTTGTCTCGCTGCTAGTGGTGGTGCTGTTGACGCATTAATAGCATTGGTAAACGTTTGGGGAAGTTCAAACTTGTATGACTCAGTTTTAGTAGTCTTTTCTCCCGTTGGAGTATATCCTTCAATACTGAACTGATAATTTGTGCCAGCATTAAAGCTTGTAGCCAAAGCATATCCAGCAATTGCGTTACCCGTAAATACTGATTTCCATGAAGGAGGAATAGCCGCTTTAGCTAAGACAGGAGGGTTCGCTTTATCATTAGCTGCTACAGCAGGATTACCTGCATCCCAATACATTAGCGATGCAGGATTTACGCCTTCACGATTCAATCCGTCATAAAGTTCCTGTGACGTCGCCACTCCCTTTACTGACGCTAACGCAGCTTTCAAAGCTGTTGCTTTCGCCTGAGTTTCTACTAAGTTTATATCCTCTGTTTCCTTAACATCCTCATCTCTATAAATAGTCATTTCATTTAAGTCGCCTTGTGCCAACATTTCAAGTATATTAAGGAACAAGAGTTCCTTCTCTTTTTCATTTGGTGGAGGATTCTTCTGAGTCATAAATGTCAAAAATTTATCCCAGTCAGCTTTCTTAAAACTTACAACTTCATAAAAAACATTGTTATCACCTTGAACTGAAATCTTTAACTCCTCGCCCTTCAGCACTAATTGAACCCCTGGACCAAAAAGTCGGAATGGAGCCGTTGGTGACAATGGTAATGTTACCATAGCAAAATTATTTGCCAAACTTGTCATCTGGTCTGCAGTTACTGCGTGGCCACCAGAACTAAATTGTCGGGCTAAATGGTCAGCAGCAGCAGCGGAGTTAGTGCTCCTTCTTGTAATAGAATAAGCAGAGGCTGAAATAAAATCTTTAGAAAATTTTTCAAAATTAACAGTACTACCTCTCATCTTCACTGATTCAAAAGAACGACACATAGCAGTTATTGCTTTTATTAACGAGTTTCTGTCAACGTGTGGCAACTCGTGACCTTCAATAGGTTTAAAAAATTCTGTTCTAAAGGCTGTACCGCCTGCCCAAGAAATAGACACATCTTGTCCGCCCTCCTTAAAAACACCCTTTGACTCACCCTCATAATCTGTACTTTCACCAAAATACCCAGCAAGAGCAAGCATCCTTAACATTGCTACTTTAGCTGTATCACTAATGTCTTCATTACCAGTGAATAACTGCCTGATTTGTGATGGCAACTTATCTAATGGCAACTTATCAAGCGCTTTTGCGTCACTCGGATTTTTTGCTCGCATAACAAAATCTTGAAGTGACAAAACTGATATTAAAACTTTTTCATCGTCAGGTGATATTTCTGGTGATGCTTCAGGCTTGACTGCTGCTGGTGCATCTGGCTTGACTGCTGGTGGTGTTGAGACATCCATCTTCAGTTCTTTCTGAAACATAATCAATTCTGCATACGATATAATTCCTGATGGCAATGCATCCGAACTAACTGCATCTATAACCCAAACATCTTTAGCCCCTACTTTACCTCCATCTTTTAAAAAACCCTGAAGTGTTTCCAATGCAGTTGCCTTTGATGTATCATCACTAGCAGTAAGCCATATATTTAATGCTTCCTTAACAGCTTCAAGTCCGTCCTTCGTAAAATGACTATCTCCTTGGATTTGAGAAACACCATCCAATAATCTATCTAAAACTGATTCACTTGGTCCTACTAAAGAACTAGCAGAAATCACGCTAATACCTTCTAATTGCCCAACTAAATTTTCATTTAATTGGACTGAAGGATTAAATGTATCGTTAAGCAAGGCTGATATTTTAGCAGCAGAAATTGGAACAGCTCTTAATGCTCCACTAGTTGTTGCATCAAAGCCTTTAGCCACTTGTTTAAAATAAAACTTCGGTGCTCCTTCAACTGATGTCATATCTTTATCCTTTCGCTAACCTCACCCGGCGTAAGACACCGAGAACTTTTTAACCACTACAATATCGCCACCCTCTCCTGACAGAGAGGGTTCACTATTTACTATTTGCTATCTACTATCTATATTCTGCCCAATATTTTCTATCTTAAACATACTATTTTTAAAATCAAATCTTCCCGGCGTAACACAGCTACAACTGCTGAAACACTACGATGTCGCCACCCTTCTTTATCAAGAAGGGTTTATTTGCTGTAATTTTTTTAGTAACTTTTTAATCAAATCTTCCCGGCGTAACACAGCAACAACTGCTGAAACACTACAATGTCGCCACCCTTCTTTATCAAGAAGGGTTTATTTGCTGTAATTTTTTTAGCAACTTTTTAATGACAAGATCGGGGTATTTCAAGATTTCTTCATTGGTGAAGCGAATTATTTCAATTGCAAAACTTTCTCTAAGGATATCTTCCCTTAGTTTATCGTATTCTTTATTGTCATCATGATAATCTCCATCAACCTCTATAACAAGCAAATGTGCACTACAATAAAAATCAGCAATAAATTTATATAATGGTTTCTGTCTTAGAAATCTGTATTCCTTAAAACAATCTTTTTTCAATATATCCCACATTCTAGCCTCTGCTAGAGTCGGGTTTATTCTATTAATCCTAGAAAAAGCTAATAATCTTTTTTCATAAGTAATAAACGTAAACTTATCGCGCATAGCTCAATTCTACTAAACAATGTAATGTATTTAAAGTTACTCTCAACGCCCCTTAACACCTAATCCTTCCTTGTCAAAGGAAGGTGCTCACAACTTTCCCCATTCTGAAACAATCTACTCATTTGAGCGGATGGATTCCTAAAGTTACTCTCACAAGTTTCTGTCTTCTGAAATGCACTGAACTATTCGCTCCCCCTTAGTGGGGAGCTGTCAGCCTTAGTCTGACTGAGGGGGTCTCACTACTCATTTGAGCGGATGGATTCCTAAAGCCACTCTCACAACTTTCCCCCTTTTCCCTTTTACTTTAATAGGTAACAGACGTAATCTTTTTAAGATTAACAATAATTGACGAATAGTTATTTGACACAAATAAAAAACAATGTTATATTCCCTCTACAATGACATTAACTACCAACGACATAGCAACGATAAGAACCATTGTAAAAGAAGAAACTTCTAAAGACTTTTCATGTCTTAAAACAAGTGTGTCTTATCTTGAAAATGATAATTCTACTCTTAAAACAGATGTTGCTATACTTAAAACAGATGTTGCTATACTTAAAACAGATGTCGCTGTACTTAAAACAGATGTCGCTGTACTTAAAACAGATGTCGCTGTGATCAAAGAAGATGTTTCTATCCTAAAGGAAGACATGTCTCACGTTAAAAAAAGACTGGATAAAATGGACTACAATTTTGATGACACCAATGACAATATCCAATTTATAATGGATAACATGTTAACAAAAGATGACGCTAATACTATTGTTCATAATGCTGTAAACTTGGTAATGGAAAAATATATGGGTGAATTTCAAGCAGTCAGAGATAAACTATTCTTCCAAGACGAACATTTTGTGGCTTTCAGAAAAAAATTAGAAGAACAAAGAGCTCAAACAGACCTTAATTCACTCAAGATATTGCATAACAGTAAGAGAATAACTACTTTAGAACAAACCAAATAACCAACTAAACAAATAAACATTAAGCTTTAGGCTTTCAGCTTTTAGCTTTTAGCTTTATAATAAATATATGAATATCGGACTTATCGGAACAGGAACAATCGGCTCAGGCGTTATCGCTCTTTATCAAAACAACTTTGATAAGCTTAACTCTCACGCCAAAAAACACTTTAAGCTAAAGACCATCTGTGACTTAGACTTTAGTCGCTGTCCTTATGATTTGTCTTCCTTTCAGAAAACAAACAGCTTTAAAGAACTTATTGCTGACCCAGAAATAAACATTATTATTGAGCTTATCGGTGGAGATGAACCTGCCAGAACAATTATCGAATCTGCACTTAAAGCTAAAAAGCATGTAGTAACAGCTAATAAGCTTGTTTTAGCAAAATATGGCAAGGGACTACTTAAGCTAGCTGAGGAGAACAACGTTTCATTACTCTATGAAGCATCTGTTGGCGGAGCTATTCCTATTATTAACAATCTAAAAGATTCACTTTCGCCAAACAACTTTAAAGAAATAGTTGGTATCCTTAACGGAACAACCAACTTTATTCTAACTAAGATGCAAAAAGAAAACGCTGACTATGCCGTGGTGCTAAAAGAGGCTCAAAAACTTGGTTATGCAGAAGCTGATCCTTCCTCTGATGTAGAAGGAATGGACAGTTGCTACAAACTCTCTATTTTAGCGTCTATTGCCTTTCAATCTGACATAAATATTGAACAAATTTTAATGGAAGGCATAACCAAAATATCTGCAAAAGATATAAACTATGCCAAAAACCTTGATGCCAGCATTAAACTCCTAGCAATTGCTAGAAATACTGACAAGGGCTTAGAGCTAAGAGTACATCCAGTTATACTTAACAACACTCACCCACTTGCTGCGGTTAACGATGTTTTCAATGCTGTCTACGTAGAAGGTGATGCTACTGGAGAAAGTATGTTCTATGGACGAGGCGCAGGAAGCATCCCAACTGCAGGTTCTGTTTGGGCAGACCTACTAAATATTATCAACGGAACAGCTTATGGCACAGAGAAAAAGAAAACGATAACCATTCTACCTAAAGATGAAATTGTCTCTAAGTATTACATCAGACTACTTGTAGAAGACAAACCAGGCGTACTTGCGGAAATAAGTGGTATTTTTGCTAAAATGAAAATCAGTATCAAAGAAGCAATCCAAAGAGGTGCGGGAGAAGATGCTGAATTAGTTATAGTCACACACACCATCAAAGAAGGCAATAAAAACAAAGCAATCGAACAGATCAAAGACTTGTCTTGCATCAAAGACGTTGCAAGCATTATTCGTGTAGGGATTTAATCCCCCTCTGTCATTCCCGCGTAGGCGGGAATCTAGTATTTATTTCCTATTTAAACTTACTTACTAAAAATAAATTCTAATGAATGGATTCCCGCCTACGCGGGAATGACGATAGTAAACCAGGAATGACTAACATATTCATATACAGTATAGCTTACATTTATTCCCCCTTAATAAGGGGGAAACCTTTGCCATAGCAAAGGAGGGTGATTATCGCAAATAGTTAAACAAAATCTTTAATATATTCAAAAAAAAGGCTAATATTCTAATAAGCTAAGAAATTAATTTTATCTGGGGGGATAATGAACAAGTATATTTGCATTCACGGACACTTTTATCAACCACCGAGAGAGAACCCCTTTCTTAATAAAATAGAAAGACAAGACAGCGCGTTCCCTTATCACGATTGGAATGAAAAAATTAACGATGAATGTTATCGACCAAACACCTCATCAAGAATTCTTTCACCTCATGGAAAAATAGTTGATATTATTAATAATTTTCAATACTTAAGCTTCAATGTCGGGCCCACTCTAATGAACTGGATTTACGATAACGACAAAAGTACATATGAAAAAATAGTTGAAGCAGATGAAATTAGCAAAGAAAACAACAACGGACACGGTAATGCTATTGCCCAGGTTTATAACCATATAATCATGCCTTTAGCCAACGAAAGAGACAAACAAACACAAATCAAATGGGGAATAGCTGATTTTAAAAGACACTTCGGACGTGACCCAGAGGGTATGTGGCTTGCAGAAACTGCTATCAATATGGAGACAGTAAAAGCTTTAATAGCTAATGGAATTAAGTTCACAGTGCTATCTCCCTTCCAAGCAGAAAAGGTAAAAACATATTTCTCTAATGAATGGATAAATGTTTCTAATGGAACTGTTGACCCAACTCAACCCTACCGAGTTTTTGTTGATGAAACCAAAGAAAAATACTTAGATGTCTTTTTTTATGATGCCCCAATCTCAACAGCTATCAGCTTTGAGCATCTCCTAAAAGACGCTCACACTTTTGCAGAGAGGCTAGATGCAGCAGCTAAACCCAACCAAGGCAGACCTACGCTAGTAACAGCCTCTACTGACGGCGAAAGCTACGGACACCATGAACCGTTTGGGGACATGTGCCTTTCCTACTTTTTTAAACATCTTGCCAAAGAGTACAACATGAAACAAATTAATTATGGTGCTTTTCTGGAAAGATTTGCCCCTATCTCTGAAGCAGTACTTAAAGAAGGAACTAAACATGAAGGCACTGCATGGAGCTGTGTCCATGGCGTTGGAAGATGGAAAGAAAATTGTGGCTGTAGCACTGGTGGTGGCGCTGGGTGGAATCAAGAATGGAGAAAGCCACTGAGAGAAGGACTTAATGCGCTTCGAGATTTATTATGGGAAACTTACGAAAAAGAAGCGACACCTCTGCTAGCTAACATCGAAAAAGCAAGAAATGATTATTACTTCGTCTTTCACGGTAGCTGGTCTAGTGAAAAGTTTTTTGAAAAAAACGCCAAAGGATCTCTTACCGATGAACAAAAAGTAAAAATATTAGAATTATTAGAAAGTCAGAGATTTAGTCAACTAATGTTTACTAGTTGTGGATGGTTTTTCTCTGAGATATCTGGAATAGAAACTGTTCAAATCATTAAATATGCCAATGCTGCTATTTACTATGGACAACAACATACTAAAGTAGATTTAGAAAAGGTTCTTATTGCTTACTTGAAAGAAGCTAAAAGCAACATTAATTCTGCGCATGACGGAGATGCGATTTACAAAAAATGGATAAAACCCTACGAATTAACTAGAGAAAAGGCTATTAACCAGTTTATAGTCAAAGCACATCTAACCAATAAAATTAAAGAACAAGAAGTGTATCTATATACCGTCAGTCCTATTAATGATCTTACTTTTAAAAACGAAGATACCACCTTTAGAGCACTTAACTGTTCAATAATGAATATCTATACTGGGAAAACAACAGAACACTCAGCCTTACTCTCAGAAAAAAATGGGCAAGTCAAAACATCTATCAGTAAAACGATTCTTGACCTAAATTCCATCAAAAAAGAACTACTGGATGATCCAAATAACTCAACAGAAATAATTAAAAATAATTATCAGAAGACACTAAGCATGATAGACCTTAACTTTGAAGAAAGCTCTGACATCATGAAAATACTCTGGTCTAAGAAAACCAATAGACTGAACAAAGACCTCAATAAATTATATACTGGCTTTAGAGATTTAATAGAAGAAACTGTTAGAATGGGCGGAAATCTTCCTACTGAAATAAAATCAGCAATTGAGATAATCATGTCAGCAAAACTATTAAGTGAAATCCAAGAAATAACTAGCTGGAATAACAAAAACATAAAGCCAGCACTAAGAATAATTAAACTTAGTCATAGCCTACATCTAAATCTAAATGTTAATGAAACTCGTGCTTATTTAGAAAAATACCTAAATTCATTAATAAGCAAAATAGAAAAAGGCAAAGACCCTAAAGATATCAATATTGCAATATCTTTCCTTGGCATCTATGAAAAATTGGAAATTAAATTCAACAGATCTTCTGCTGAAACAAAAGCTTTTCTTCTTCACAAAGCAGACCAAAACAATACGCTATTAAAAGAACTAGCACTAATGATGAATATTTTGGTATAACTAGTAATCCCCCGTCACGTTCTGTCATTCCCGCGCAGGCGGGAATCTAAAACCTAAACAATAGTTTCATATAAATCATCCCATTCTGAATTATTTTCTATTATTTTACATATTTTCCAATCTCTATTCCATTTTTTCATTCTTTTTTCTCTTATAATCGCTTCTTTAGCAGTTTTATATGACTCATAGTAAACTAATTTATCAAGATCATATTTTTTTGAAAAACCATCAATTAATTTTTCTTTATGTTCATAAATTCTACGAACCAAATTATTTGTCATGCCAATATATAACGCGCCAAATGGTTTATTTGTAATTATATAAATGTAATACATTCTATTATTGTAATAGATTCCCGCCTTCGCGGGAATAACATAGGAAAAAACAGGAATTACTAAATAAATGCTCAGGAATGAAGATAGAAGTTGCTGGAATGACTAAATAATACACAGGAATAACAGAAACAAAATGTTTATGAATAACTAATTAAAATGCTAAGTGACTAACACATAGACCTTGAGGTATAAATAATAAATAAACGTATATACTTTTAAGACCCACGAAACTTGTACTGAGTTTATCGAAGCATCAAAGGGGGAAAGTCGCATTTACACTGAGCCAGTCGAAGTGAAGCGATTGGGGGATTATTTATTGTCGAAGCGAGCTAATGCACATATAATACTCTAATGGAAAACTTTTCCTTTAAAATTCTTAAAAAAAGCAAAAAACATCAAGGCAGGGCTGGAATTATTTCAACTCCACATGGTGAGATAAAAACCCCTGTTTTTATGCCAGTTGGCACTCTTGCCTCAGTAAAAGGGCTGACACCAGAAATGATTTATGACACAAATGCTGACATTATTCTGGCTAACACCTACCATCTTTTCCTTAGACCTGGCACAGAGGTTTTAGAACAATTTAATGGCATACAAAACTTCATGAATTGGCATAAACCTATTCTGACAGACAGTGGCGGTTTTCAAGTCTTTAGCCTTGGTAACCTAAGAAAGATAACAGAGAATGGTGTAATATTTAATTCTCATCTCAACGGAGACAAGTTTGAATTCACACCTGAAAAAGTTATAGAAATCCAACAGAAAATTGGAGCAGATATCATCATGCCTTTAGATGAATGCTTGGCAGCTGAAACGAATATTGATAAAACCTATAAATCACTAGAACTAACAACTAGATGGGCAAAAAGGTCTCAAGAATACCTTAATAACTCTGGTCGACACTCACAAGCCCTCTTTGCTATAATACAGGGAGGCATGTTCCCGGAATGTCGCAAGGCATCCGCAGAACAGTTACTTGATTTGAATCTTTTCGGTTATGCAATAGGTGGACTAAGTGTTGGAGAAGGTCCGGAAAAAATGTATCCACTAGTGGAGCATACTACTGGTCTAATACCTGAACACAAGCCACGTTATCTAATGGGAGTTGGAACTCCTGAAGATTTAACAACCTGCATAAAATTAGGCATAGACATGTTCGACTGTGTTCTTCCAACTAGACTGGCAAGACATGGTGCTTTCTTTTCTGACCAAGGAAGAAAAAGCATCAAAAAACCAGAATATGAGTTTGAAGAAGGACCATTAGAAGAAAACTGCGACTGCTACGCTTGCCGAAATTACTCAAAAGCTTACATAAGACATCTTTGGAGAAACCAAGAATTATTAGGAATGACTCTAATGTCTATACATAATATTAAATACCTGATAGATCTTGTAACAAAAATCAGGAATAACATACTGGAGGAATAAACTGAAATGTTCACAGATAAACTAAAATTCTTTTACCTAGTTATTGGTATTGCCTTAATGGTCTTAGTCGCAAATAAAGTACCTATCAACTTAGGTCTTGATTTGCAAGGCGGGATGCTGCTAGTTCTCGAAGCTCAAGACACTGAACAAGTCAAAGTAAATGACGACGCAGTGCTTGGAGCCTTAGCTATTATACAAAGCAGAATAGACGGATTAGGTGTTTCTGAGCCTGTTATTCAAAGAAAGGGTCAAAGACAGATTGTAGTCGAACTTCCTGGGATTTCTGATCCTGAAAGAGCAGAAAACCTCATTGGAGACACCGCCCTACTAGAATTTGTGGAAGCTGAATTTGCCCCAATGGATGCAGAAACATTATCCACTGAAGAAATCAAAATTATTGCGGGCGAAGGCATGCGACTAGCCAGAATGAACATCAAGGATAACGCTGGCAATATTGTCCAAGAAACTCCTATCTTCCTTGGCAAAACTCAACTTACTGGCAACGACCTCAGCTTTGCTGGACCTAGCGTTGACCAATTTGGCAAACCAATGATTAATATAGAATTCACACCTGAAGGAACCAAGAAATTTGCAAATGTTACCAGAATGAATGTAGGAAAACCCTTAGCAATTCTGCTAGATGGAGTTGTTTTATCAGCACCAAGAATTAATGGACCAATCCCTGGCGGAAAAGCACAAATATCTGGCTCTTTCTCAATAAAAGAAGTCCAAGATATGGTTATCAAACTAAAAGCTGGCTCGCTTCCTGTACCAGTGAAAATAATTGAAAAAAAAGAAATCGGCCCATCTTTAGGAAAAACCTCCATTGATCAAAGTATCAAAGCAGGAATTATTGGATTTGTTTTAGTTGCTATCTTTATGTTATTGTTCTATAAGTTTCTAGGGTTTATCTCTATACTTTCTTTAATCTTTTACTTCTTCCTTTCAATGACAGCATTCCGACTATTACATGTAACACTGACTTTACCCGGACTTGCTGGCATCGTACTTTCTTTAGGTATGGCAGTCGATGCAAATGTTCTTATCTTTGAAAGGTACAAAGAAGAACTTCGTAATGGTAAAACGCTCAAAAACGCACTAGAGGCTGGATTCCAAAGAGCGATGATTACTATTATGGATTCAAATATTACGACACTAATTACGGCTGGCGTTCTTTTCTGGCTTGGTACTGGGACAATCAAAGGGTTTGCCGTTACATTATCTGTAGGTATTGTAATGAGTCTTTTCACTGCACTTTCTTTAACTAAATTCTTTTTGTTCAGTAGTCTGAACATTACAAAAATAAGAGAAAGCAACCTAATTAGGTTTAAATAAGGAGTTAATAATGGGAAAAATCTATTTTTTAAATAAAGCAAAATATTGGTTCAGCTTCTCAACTATTTTGATATGCTTTGGTCTCTATTATATGACTAGCAATTTCATAACTACTGGTTCACCCTTTAATTTAGGAATAGATTTTACTGGTGGTGTTAACTTTACCATTAATGTTGAAAAGGCAACCACTGAATTTAATACAGACGGCAAATTATCTGAACAAACACGTGGTGAGATAACTTCCTTAATCAGAAAAACCATGAATGAGGCAGGTGTCTCTAGTTTACAACTTACAACAATGGATAAATATCTTTTCTCTTTGAAATTCCAACAAATAGAGAACATCAGTGTAGACGAACTGGCTAAAAAGCTTACTTCCACAATAGAGGGAACAACAATACTTGGGACAGACTTCATTGGACCTTCAGTAGGTCACGAACTCCAAACACAGTCTCTAACCATCCTTGGCGTCGCTATTTTACTATTACTTATTTACATCACCCTTAGGTTTGAATTTTGGGCTGCTATTGCTGCTATCCTTGCGCTCATTCATGATGTTCTGATAGTTCTTGGACTAACCGCTCTACTCCATATTGAAATCAATACCGCTTATGTAGCGGCACTGCTAACTGTCCTTGGTTATTCCATCAACGATACTATTGTTATCTTTGATAGAATTAGAGAAAACTTAAAAGAAAACAAAGACGAATTAGTTGATATTATCAACTCAAGTGTAGATCAAAGCATTACAAGATCAATAAATACTTCCTTTACTACCTTAGCAGTGTTACTTTCCATCTTCTTGTTTGGTGGCGCATCTATCAAAGATTTCGCACTAGTACTATTAATTGGAATTAGCTTTGGTACGTATTCTTCTATTTTTATAGCGAGTCCGTTGCTATATAGATTTAAGATGTTGAATCAATAATCCTCCACCTCGCTATGTTCGGCACCCCCTTTGATAAAGGGGGCTTTAAAGGTATAATTATTTTATGAATTTCAAAACAGCTGATGAACGAAACCCGCTAGAATTAAATGAACTTAGTGAACTACTTGGTGACCCTTATAACTCCATGATTAAATTTACAATTGATGTTGAATTAGAAAAAGCTGTTTTCGGTGGAGAGATGCATGCTGATTCAGAACTAATCTTACTGAAGAATGGTTCTCTTCAAAAAAACATCTGGGGAGCTAACCTTTATCCTGAAAGAGAACGTTCAATCTGGCTAGAATATACCTCGCTTATTAATATCCGTCCTACCCAAGACAACCTAAGTATGGAAATACTTTCGGTAGACTTACAAAACACAATAGCTTTAATAATTAATAAAATCATCAAATAATATGCTCCATACAACTCTTACTCAAGATAAATGGGATAAATACTCAAATATGCAACAAATACTCTCTATCGGCGCAGAGTTCGGAAGAGCAAAAAATGCTATTAAGATAAATGATGACAAAGAAACTAGTAACTCTTATCTTCGAGCATTGGAATTGCTAGAGTTAACATCTGGTGATATAAAATGGCAAAAAAAATTAAAAGAACTACTCTATTTAAAAGAATATTTAGCCTGGGTTTGGATGTTTGCCAGAGCAGACATTGATATCTGTCAAAAAATGTACAGAACATTGTTAGACATTTCCCCAGAGACTTACTTATTTAAGACATAATAATCCGAGAAATGACACTTACGTCCTAATATCAAAAGATATTAGTCCACCTTCCCTTAAAAAGGGAAGGATTAAAAAAATAAGCCCTAAACAAAGAAACAACTAAACCCCACTTCGCTCAAAGTGAGTTCGAAGGGCTGGCAAATAAACAAATAAACAGTATAATAATCCTATGCTAAAAATCGCGTTACTAGGGATTATCCAAGGACTAACTGAATTTCTACCTATAAGTAGCTCCGGTCACTTAGTTATAGCAGAGCATCTGCTGGGAATTTCTTTCTCCGACCTTAGCCTAGAACTGAT
>JAQWCF010000001.1:35178-65843 GCA_028706105.1 Candidatus Margulisiibacteriota bacterium | reverse complement strand
CCTGGAAATAGTTTTCAATCTATCTTCTGGTGTTTCACCTATCCCCACAATCATTCCTGTATTTGTTGGAATGTTTAATTTGCCTGCATATTCCAAAAACTTAAAACGTACGTCTGGGCTCTTACTTGGCGAAAATTTATGTTGAATTCCTTCCAACATTGCAACGTTAGTAGTTTCTACCATAAGCTCTACTGATACGATTATTTCTCTAAGATATTTTAATTCATTAAATGAAAGATACCCAACATTTAAATTAACTAACAAACCTTCAAGAAAAGCTAGCTCAGCCAGTGTATATAAGTATTCAGAGAAACTGTTAAACCCCCAAATATCAAACTTTGCTCTTACTGAAGTGTAACTATCTGGTCTTTCGCCAGAAACCAAATTTGCTTCTCTAACTCCCATTTTCCGAGCTTTTTTAAAAACTTTAATCGTGGAATAAGGAACCACTAGATTATCTTGCTCTCTCTTAAATGCACAATACCCGCAATCATTTCTACAGGCTGTACTAATAACCAAATCAACAGCACTTGAATATGTAACTACTGATTCTCTATTAATAAAAGGCAAAATATCCTCATTATCACCAAATCCAGTTAACTCTTTTTCTTCTTCATCCATAAACTATACTACACACCTTTCTCATCTGAGTTTTGTATTACTTTGGCAAAACGATTGCTATTATACAAAGATTAGATACCCAATTTCAACACATATTTTTAAACTGGCGGTAAAAGTCTTATGGTTGTTGGTTTTTACTTTACTGAAACTAGCAGTTCATCGTAACATATATCCCATGCAAAAAGAAAACAAAACTTGTCCATACTATGGAATTTGTGGAAGTTGCAAACTTTATGCTTTGCCCTATGACGAACAATTAGCCTATAAAAAGCAAAAAGTTGTTCAAGTTTTTGAAAAACTTAACAGAAGTTTAGCCAATGACCCAGAGTCCACCACTAAAACATTTGATATTAATAAAATAAACAACCCTACTCCTGCCCCTGATTTTTATCGTTACAGAAATAAAATTGAATTTACCTTCTTTCAAAAAAATAACGAGGATTTAGGAATTGGTTATCACGAAAGTGGTCAATTCAATAAATTTGTAGAAATAGATGATTGTTTATTGATGAAAGAAGAAAACAAAATCATTCTGAAAATAACCAAGGAATGGGCTAAAAACAATAAAATTGAACCTTATCAAAAAAAATCACATCAGGGTATTTTGCGTTATATAATGATTCGCAACTCCAATAAGAATAAGGACATAATCGTCACCTTAATTACTTCTGGTGGAGACGAGAAAATGTTTCGACCTCTAATTAACTCGCTAAAAAATAGTGTTCAATTAAAGGGCTTTGTTTGGGCAAAACACTCAGAACTGGCAGATGTTGCCTCACTCAAAAACTCACAACTTCTTTATGGTGAAAACTATCTCATAGATTCTATCGGCGATAAAGACTTCAAAATTCCTTTTGATTCCTTCTTTCAAGTGAATAATAGTGCAGCAAAACTTCTATATGACAAGATTTATTCATACGTTAAACAAAATGATAATGTTATCGACCTGTTTTGTGGTGCAGGCACAATTAGCACCTATATCGCAGACAAAGCCAACCATATTCTAGGAATAGAAATAGTGGAGTCTGCTATCGCTCAGGCCAAAGAGAACATGAATCTAAACGGAATAGTTGATAATAAAGCTGAATTTATTGCAGGAACAGTCAGAGAAGAACTATCAAAAATACGTTTTGAAAATGATTTTAATCTAGTAATACTAGACCCCCCACGCTCTGGAGCAGACAAGCACACCATGAGACATATAGGGAAAAGACAACCAGAACGCATCGTTTATGTTGCCTGCGGATTAGGAGAGCTTGCCTATAATTTAAAGTCAGTTATGGATTTTGGTTATAAAGTTGTAGAAGTTTCGTCCATAGATATGTTTCCCTGGACACCTCATGTTGAGGTTATTGTTTATTTAGAGAGAATCTAACAGATAATTTTCTTATCCAAACGTTTATTTGTTAATTGCTCATTAATAGCTAAATTTTTTTCTGAATTAGCTTGTGCTTCCCGAGACATTATATCCACAGAATTAGGTACAGGAAGACTCAAACTAACTGTATCAGAAGTAAAAGAAACTAAACTAGCAACTTCATCTGAGAATCTACCTTCTTTTTCTTGTTCAATTGTTTTATTTATTTCCTGCAACAAAGCATCCACATCAACTTCAGCAAATAGTTCTGGATTGTTTACAATAAAATCCCGCAATGAAACAAGTTGTTGAGGATTTGCAATATTAACTAAACTTTGTAACTCATTAACATCTCGTTGAAGATTTTGAATATCTAAAGAGCTTGATTTCATATTTGTAATTTTATTTAATAAATTTTGTAACCTTGTATAGTTACCTGGTGGTTTAAACTGCAATGTTTCATTATTAGGAATATTTGTTACAGGCATAGCTTATTTCTTATGTCCATTAAACACTTCTTCATAATGCCAAATCATTTGCTTCAAAAGCATTTCTTCTTCTATTAAAATTCTCTCATGATTACTCACAAAACCGCCCCCTTTTTAACAGCCTGTTAATACGTGGATAGCATCCTGTAACCAGCATACTGGCTTGTACCAATCGTAAGTTTGATCTTTCTCATATTCTTCTTCCATGATTAAACCCCCTATTATTTACTCTTATATTACTTTTACCCAAAATTTAAAATTTTAAACATTCATTTTGCCTAATTCATGTTTCTCATTTTCCCTTTCCCTTTTTATCCGCTTGTCACGCACTTTCTGGTGCATGACATCCCCCTTATAAAAGGGGAATAACAACAACTCCTTAAACAAATAAACATTTTTCTAACTATTCGCTATTCGCCATTCGCCAGTTCACTATTTACTATTCACCATTTACGTTTTAACATTTACTACTATGACAAATTCCTTCGTTAATAAAAAAGCATGGTTCAATTATGAGATGATAGAAACCTTCGAAGCTGGTATTGCCTTACTAGGAAATGAAGTAAAGTCTATTCGCAGCGGTAAATTGAACATATCTGAAGCCTTTATCCGAATAAAAGATGGAGAAGCAACTATCCATAACATGGAAATACAAACATACGAAAAAGTTAACACCTTTCAACAAATATCGCCTACAAGAACACGTAAATTATTACTTAAAAGAAATGAAATAAGCAAACTGATTGGTAAAATAAACGAAAAAGGTCTGACACTCATAGCGCTTAAAGTTTATTTCAAAAAACAATATGTGAAACTAGAACTAGGACTCGGAAAAGGGAAAAAAATGGGCGACAAACGAGAAACAATTAAAACTAGAGAAATAGACAGAGAAATTAGTAGAGCTTTTAAATACCGTTAGGCAGCTACCCTAAAGTGTCCCACCAACCATTTGACCCGATTGTTGGCTGGCTATAAGTAATTGTTGCTTTTGGATTAAATTCAACTTCTTTGCCTTCCTCACTAAGACGACTTAAACATTGAATCTTTTCATCAAGAATCTTTAAACTTCTCAATAAATTCCTTCTTTGATTTCTGCTATCGTTCAATATAGATTTATTTAAAACATCATTTTGCTTCATTAATTCAATAGATTTGGCTAAAACATCAAAAAGTTTCGAAGCTACAACAGAAACATCAATTCCAAATGAAGAGGCAACAAACGCGTGTGATTCTTCTGAATTTAATATATTTACTATTTTCACATAAAAATCAGCGACATCTTTTAAGTCCACTAACAAAGAATAAATATCCTTAAGAAGCTTTGATTGGATTAGTTCAATTATACTTCTTTGTATTTGAAATTTGTTTTTTATTAACTTGATCTTTTGTTCTATAGCGGTCTGTTCCTTTTTATCAATTGACCTATTTTTATACTCTTCTAACTTTTTAATTATTGAATATTCTAAAGAATCTACCTTTACACTCATTCCTTTTAAAAAATTCACTATCTCATTTAGTTGATTGTTAGCAAAATGTCCTCTCTCTAATAAAAGAACAAAATCTTTTAACCCATTGTCCATAACGGATCTTTTTGTAAGTTCTAAATCTTTTCTCCTTTGACTATAGTCGGCTCTTATACTCTCTGATAATTCCTCAAAACTTTTAACATTAATTAAAACTATCATGCCGTCTAAGTTTTCTCCTAATATTCTTGATTGATGATTAAAACTAAATTTAATTAAATTTGCTCTAGAAATGTAACCCTTTTCTTTAATAGTAGAAAGAGTTGCTTTGTCAATTATTATTTGATTCAATAAGTTATCTATTTTTTCTAATAATTGAGCATAATGTTTATTGTTTGTTTTATTTTGAGAAGCAAATCTTATAACATCTATAATCAAATCTCGCTCTTGTTGAAGAATTGATTCCAAATTGGATAAGCCGTCATACATTTTATTACAAAATATTTCATTAACAGGAATCACTTGGCTAAAATCAACAAATGCAACTACTTTATATTTCATCCTCAACTCCTTAAAAAAACCTCTAATTAATTTATCGTAGCTTAATTTGAAAAGTTGCAACAATTTTAAAAATCATCATCTTTATCTGGGTTATATTTTGCAATTTTAAGAGAATCAACCATCTCCAAAAGCCTTTTTTCTATAGCATCTAGATTACTAGTTTTTTTTGGTATATTAGAACCTTTTATTTGCAATTGCTCTTTTATATGAGCGTAAAAATTACCATCATCATTGATTAACATCTGTTTCCCCTAACCTTAATTTCCGGAATAATTGTCTTATTTTTCTCTCTGCAGTGAGGACATCATAAGTATCTTCAGCTATCTCGCTAAAGTCCTCTAATATCTCCTCTGAATCTTTTTTACGTCTTTTTATCTCAGCATTTGTGCTACTCATAGCTGATTCAACTGGCAGACCAGATAAATGGTTATGTAATACTTTCTGAAAATTGTTTCCAGCAATTAGCTGGTCATTGCGAATAACTTGATTTTGTTTCTGAAGATTATTAAAGTTTACATCAAAACTTTCAGAAAAAACCTGCATAATAACTCCTTGCCCTACTCTTTATATATGTAGTTATACCCACTTTGTATTTATATAAACATTTATTTGTTCAATGGTTCAATGGTTCAAATAGTCAAAAACTTATGTCTTTTGTTCACAATTCTCTAATGTTAAAAAAAATTCTAAAACTCTACATCAATCAATATTCTGAGTTTGCCTGCACTGAGCACACTTGTACAAACGCGTTAAAGTGTCGAAGAATTGAGATATTATGAGGCTTTATTGAGAAAAATTAATTCTAAAGATACAAAAGTGCTTTTAAGGTATCTACAACCACTGGGTCTAGAGAAAGATCAATATCATGATCAGCCCTGATACTATTAAATACTTCTTTAACTATAGGGTTTTCTTCGACATCTGATGTTTCTTGACCAAATTCTGGTAAAAAATTAAAGCTATCATCTACACAAAAGTTCGTGTCAAAACTTATATTGGTATCAGGAAAACTATTTTCAATTGAAGCTGCAACTCCATCAAGTAAATCATTAGAACTTTCGTTTATGTTAAAGCCAGCTCCTTGTGAACTAGAAAAATTTATATCATTAATCATTATTAATCCAAAACCTTTCTTTTTATAAAATTTTGATATAGTTACTGTTTACCTCTATTTTAATATATATAACGTTTTGAAATATACAAAACTTGTACCCATATTTTTCAATATAATTTAAAAAATATTTCCAAAATAAATGTTTAAGATAAATTTTACTGGGCATATCTATAAACAAGTAAATTTGACAGGGGGGATTAGAATGAAAAAGTCTAAAACAGAAAGGTTTGATTATTTAATGAACACAATATTAAATGAGGACAAAGAAGTAAGGATGGAACTATCTAAAGAAGAACAAGAATTCTTTTCAAGTATCGATCTTACTGAAGTATTATTCATATAAATAAAATAATATATTAAGAAAAGACTCTTTGAAAAATCATATCTACATGTTTTTTGTAGATATTTAAGTCAAAAACGTCATCTATTTCTTTTTCTGTTAATTTACTTGTTATGCTTTGGTCTTTTCTTATTACGTCTCTAAACTTCAGTTGGTTGTCTCTGGCTTTCATCGCATTAGACTGAACTATTTGATAAGCATCTTCTCTGCTAATACCATGGTTAACCATAGCTAACAATAATCGTTGAGAACAAACTACTCCACCTAGTAAGTCTAGATTTTTTGCTAAATTGTTTTCATGCACAACTAAATTTTCTAATACTGACTTTAAAGTAACAAGCATATGATCCATTAACATTGTACTATCTGGAAAAATTATTCTCTCTGTTGAAGAATGTGAAATATCGCGTTCATGCCACAAGCAAATATTTTCCATACTAACCAACATATTCCCTCTAATAACCCTAGCCAGCCCCGTTAACTTCTCGCAGGTGATAGGATTACGCTTATGTGGCATCGCAGAACTACCCTTTTGGCCTTTTTTGAAGCCTTCTTCAAGCTCATTGAATTCTGTCTTCTGTAATGCTCTAATCTCTGTGGCTATCTTTTCTATAGTTCCAGCCATGACCGCTAAAACAGACATAAACATAGCATGTCTATCTCTTTGTATAATTTGAGTAGAAACATTGACTTGAGCAAGTCCAAGTTTTTTACACACAAATTCTTCAACATATGGATCTATATTTGAGTAATTTCCAACAGCACCGGAAATCTGTCCCACAGCTATTTCCTTGATTGCTGATTCAAATCTTCTAATATTTCTACCAAACTCGTCATACCAAAGAGCAAATTTAAGACCAAGAGTCATCGGCTCTGCATGAACACCGTGAGTTCTACCCATCATTAATAAATCTTTATATTTATATGCTAATGTCTTTAAAACTGGCAAAAGCTCTTTCATGTCTTTTAAGATAATCTCTGCTGACTGTTTAATTAATACAGAAAAAGCTGTATCCACAACATCAGAGGAAGTAAGACCAAGATGAACGTATCTTGATTCTGGACCAATATACTCCGCCACACATGTAGTAAAGGCAATAACATCATGATTAGTAACTTCTTCTATCTCATTAATTCTCTCTACATTAATATCTGCCTTTTTTTTAATTACCCGCAACGCATCATCTGGAATATTTCCCAGTTTATTGTGTGCTTCACAGGCAGCTATTTCTACTTCCAACCAAACTCTGAATTTATTTTCTAACGACCAAATGTCTTGCATAATTTTTCTTGAATATCTCTCAATCATTCTTCTCTCCTTCTATTCCTCTATTCCTCTATTCCTCTATTCCTCTATTCCTCTATTCCTCTATTCCTCTATTCCTCTATTCCTCTATATAGTTTATCTGACTTAATTGCCTTGAGCAACTCATCAACTAAAGATTCAAAAGAAACAGTCTTAACTTGCTTACCTTTGGAAAAAATCATCCCTGCATCTTTAGTTCCACAGATACCGTAATCAGCATCTTCTGCTTCACCAGGACCATTCACTATACAGCCCATAACGGCTATCTTTAATGGCTCTTTTATGTGCTTAACTTTTTCGTCAACTTCTTTTACTAATCTCTCTAAGTCTATTTCTGTTCTTCCACAGGTTGGACAAGAAATAATTTCCACACCTTCCTGCAACAACCCTAAGGAACGCAATAAAATCTTTAAGGCATCAATTTCTTGCACAGGATCGCCTGTCAAAGAAATACGTGCAGTATCACCTAATCCATTAATTAACATCGCCCCTATTCCAGCCGAAGACTTAATAAGCCCAGCCTTACCATAGCCTGATTCAGTAATCCCAATATGTAGGGGATAATTATATTTTAAAGAAAATAATTCATTCATTTTAACTGTAGAAACTATGTCTGAAGACTTTAAAGAAATAACTAATTCAGCAAAACGTTTACTTTCAAAAAAAGCAATATATTCTTCAATAACTTTTAAAGATAAGCTGATTTTATCAACGTTCTTACCAATAGAGCCATGATTAACTCCAATCCTAATCGGTACACTATATTCTTTAGCTTTCTTAATTACCTCAAATAATTTATCTTCACTGCCCATATTCCCCGGATTAATTCTAATTTTTGCTACACCAGCTTCTATTGCTCCAATTGCCAATTTGTGATCAAAATGAATGTCAGCAATAATTGGAACAGGACTTTGAGCAACAATAGAGGAGACACAATCTAGCGACTTTTTATCAGGGATCGCTATTCTGACAAGTTCTGCACCTGCTTGATATAAATTGTTTATTTGTAATAAGGTTGCAGTTACATCATGTGTAAAAGTATTGGTCATGGATTGAATAACTACTTTCTTCTGACCCCCAACCTGAACATTTCCAACCTTAACTACTTTTGTTTTATCCCTTGTAAACATTACATCTTCTCAGGAGCACTGACCCCTACAAGATCCAATCCTGTCGCTAAAACTTTCTTAACTAAAGAAATTATCACTAAGCGATACGCTGTCGTATCTTGGTCATCAGAAATAACTTTGCATTGATGATAAAATGAATGAAACATATTAGCTAACTCAATCAAATACGTAGAAATTCTATGAGGCTCTCTGTTTTGTACTGCAATCATCAACTCATCCTCAAAATGAACGAGATATCTAATTAAACTGTATTCTATTTCCTCTAGTTTCATTAATTCGGGGACAGCTGCTTTCACTTGAGCAGAATTTAAAATACTACTGATCCTTGCATGAGCATACTGCACATAAAAAACTGGATTATCTGATGACTGTTTTTTAGCAAGCTCTAAATCAAAATCCAAAGCTGTATCAGCAGGTTTAGAAACTAAAAAGAATCTGCAAGCATCACTACCTATCTCATCAATAACCTCTTCCAGCGTTATCATTTCTCCAGTTCTTTTACTCATCCTAACTTCTTCACCATTTCTAAAAAGAGAAACCAATTGACCAAGCAAAACTTCTAACTGTGCACTCTTTCCAAACAAGGAACACAAAGCAGCTTTAACTCTTTTGATGTAGCCATGATGATCAGCACCCCAAATGTTTATTAAATGATTATAGCCTCTATCTACCTTATTTTTATGATAAGCAATGTCTGCCGCAAAATAAGTATAGCTTCCATCAGCCTTGATAAGAACTCTATCTTTATCATCACCGAAATCCGTTGAACGAAAAAATAACGCACCTTCTTGTTCATAGGTTAATCCCTTGGCCTTCATAAACTCAAGAGCAGAATTAACTAAACCTTTTTCGTGAAGCTCTTTTTTCTCACTAAACCATCCATCAAAAAAAACCTTAAATCTTTCCAACACCTCAGTTTGTTGTAAAAGCACTGTTTGAATTGGATTATCTGAATTAACTAAATCTTTAACATATTCACCTGCATAGCCATCTTCAGGTAATGGAGTATTGTTCCTTCTGGCTTCTATGGATAAAAGCAAGTTAGCTATTTGATTTCCTGCATCGTTTATATAAAACTCTGTTTTAACATTATATCCCACATGGTCCATGATTCTTTTTAAGCTATCCCCCATCGCCGCCCAACGGCCATGCCCAATATGCAAAGGTCCTGTAGGATTTGCAGAAACATATTCCAAAAGGATTTTCTCATCACTCTTCACAATATTTTTACTGAAGGAAGAGTTACCTAAATATTGGAAACAATAAAGCGGTTTTAATTTAAAATTAATAAAGCCCCTTAAGCTAAATATTTCAAAAGCACCGCTCATCTTTTCTTCAAATATTTGTGACAACTCAGGCGTAATCTTATCAGCCAATGCTAGGGGAGATGACTTAAGACTACCAGCTAACTTAAAGGCAATATTGGTAGAATAATCAGCAATACTCTTGTCTTTTGGGTTTTCAACCTGCCATCCAGCTATCTCCCAACCTTGAACTGAAACATATTCTTCTATTGTTGTGTAGACTCTATCAATTATTCTCATTTAGTTCCCTTAATATTATAAAACTCAACTAATAGTTTTTTAATTCTAGGAATCTCTGATAATAATAAAACTAAATTTTTCCGCAACAATGGTTCTTCTCCCCATGATGGTCTAAACGTTGAACCTGTAAGCATTAAAAATAATTTCTCGGCATCTTCAGCCGTTGCATAATTAGTTGACACTGTTTCATAACTGTCATTATCTTGTTTTAATAGTTGCTTCACCTTATTTTCGGTAAAATATCCCATACTATAAAGGGTTAGAATCAGTTCTTCTTTTGTAACAAACTCATCAGAAACAAACGCTTCTTTATCAATTCTATAACCTGTTAGCGTTGAAACTTTTTCTATGAAAGCTGAATCACTATCTGTCTCAGCTAAATCAATAAATTTCTTTAAAAACAACACGTAATGTTCTCTTACGTCTTCATTGACTCCAATAGAAATTTTGTTTACTCCTGGTGATAAATTTACTTCACTGGCAAACCTTCCAAATCTATTCGTTTCCTCTACCGAGCTATTAATTTTTACCTTTAGTCCGTGTTCAGCAAAGCCTTTAACATAAAAAGAAGAAGTAGAAACTCTCTCCCCTTGAACTGGACTAACAACCTTTAAATCATCGTAATTATAAGCAGAAAAATCTACTTTTGATTTAGCAATATTGATCACAAAAGGAGCTACTATTTCTTGTTTTTCATCAATATCTTTTATCGTAGCAAAATTGTTTCGCATAGAGTAAAGAAACTCAAAAAAATCTCCCCTTGTTAATACTCCCTTGGGATTTACTTCTTGATTATTCATCACCTTATGATTAGCTAACTTATTTACAGGAGAATAAAACCAATCTTTACTGGGCACATCAACAAAATCAAAAAGAACTAAATTTTCTATATCGTCTGGTAATATTCGGCTCATCACGGTTAATGCTTCTTGTCTTAAAATAGGCTTTTCTGGAACAAACTGAGTTTGAGGAGTTCGCAGATATCCCTTGCCATAAAAAGTATATAAATAATCTTTCAGCTCCTGATTAAAAACATCCACAAAATATTCCTTAAAAGAATATACCTTGTTATCAAACTCCATAATTCTACCAATTGCTAAATAAAAATCTTCTCTGGTGACTGCTTGAGTGGAAAGGAACTCATTCCCTTTTGGATAAGCCGTTACATTAAATAACTTCTCCCATTTCTTTTGTTTTTCGGCATCTAGATCAAAAAACTTATATTTTCTATTAATTCTAATTAAATGTTCTTTTTTACCAATGCTTTTACCATACATAATAAGAGTAAAATCATTAAATCCATAATTATTAATGTCTACACTTTTGATAAACATCCCATCAGAACGTATTGGCAACTCTTCACCATTTAAATATATCTTTCCTGTATCCAAAAAATATCCTTTAAGAACTATTGTCTTTTGGTTTGTTTCTAAACTGCCTACTGGGTAAATCATTTTAAAATACTCGGTCTGGTCGAAATTGGAATGAAGATTAAATCCATAATTTAAACCCAAAACAATTTTGTCTGAAAGTAGCAAATAAGGAATAATAGCTCCTAAGTTATAATTAAAAGAAAGGTATGGCTTCATTTTCTCGCTTTGATATAATATCCCGACGCTTAAATCTGACATCCCAAAAGGCAATAAAGTGCCAAACACAAATGAGGCATTGGTGTATTTTGCAAAAAGGTCTTCTACTCCAACAATCCAAGAAAAATTGTTACCAACATCACTTTTATACAAAGTTCCAACACCCAAAGAAGAGACATTCCCGTTACCAAAAGAAACATCAAACAGCAAAGTATCCTTCTCTGTTAAATAAAATGGCTTTCCTATGCCTATAGAATAAAAATCGTTAGATAATTTTGCTTTTGCAGAATAATCAAAAGACAAAACAAGTGAAAATAAAAATAAAAATAAAAAAATTACCCTTTTCATGCAGGTACATTATAGCAAAAAAGCCAAAAAGGGTAAAAAGATATGTACTGTTTCTCAAATATATTTTCATGCATCAATATTTATCGATTTATCCTTGTCAAAATAAGTGAAATTGTTTTGTGCATAATTCGATGTTTATATGTCTAATGAAAATTCAATTATTATAAAGGCAGGGAAAAATGAAAAATAAAATTGTAGCATTTAATCGTTTTGAGTATGACGGATTAATTGATGGGTCTGACGGGTTAGCGGGTAAATATGTGCCTGCTAAAGCTTTATATGGCGTTCAAACTCTTCGTGCTGTGGGTAACTTCCCTATTTCTGGAGTACTACTAAGCAGTTTTCCACATATTGCAAAATCACTTGCCATGGTTAAACTTGCAGCTGCAAAAGCCAATGTTGAACTTGGGCTACTGAGTAAACCATTAGCGGATGCAATTATTACTGCCAGCCAAGAAGTAATCGATGGCAAACACGCAGACCAATTTGTAGTGGATATGATTCAAGGCGGAGCAGGCACTTCTACTAATATGAATATCAATGAAGTTATTGCTAACCGTGCACTTGAAATATTAGGTTATAACCGTGGCGAATATAGTCATTGCCATCCTAATAATCATGTGAATCTTTCACAATCGACTAATGATGCTTACCCCACCGCTATGAAAATTGCCCTAATGCGTAGCAATGAAACACTGGTGATTGGACTTAAAGATTTGGTCGAAAGCTTTAAATTAAAGGCAACCGAATTTGATGATGTAATTAAAATGGGGCGCACCCAGTTACAGGATGCCGTTCCCATGACACTGGGTCAGGAATTTAGAGCTTTCGCTGCCTTGCTCGAAAAAGAAATTACCAATCTAAACAAAAACGCAGAATTGTTTTTAGAAGTTAATATGGGCGGAACAGCTATTGGTACGGGGATAAATAGCGACCCACGTTACAGCAGTTTGGTGGTGAAGCATCTATTTGAAACTACTGGAAAACCAATTTTTCTAGCAAACAATCTAATAGCAGCTACTCAGGACACTGGTGATTACGTCATGTACATGTCAGCACTTAAATGTCTGGCAATTAAGTTATCAAAGATATCAAACGACCTTAGGCTCCTTTCTTCAGGGCCACGTACCGGACTCAATGAAATTAATCTTCCTCCAATGCAACCTGGAAGCACAATTATGCCTGGTAAAGTAAATCCAGTCATTGCGGAAATGGTCAACCAAGTTGCTCAGATGGTAAGGGGTTATGATAATGCCGTTACGACAGCAGCTGAAGCTGGTCAAATGCAACTTAATGTAATGGAACCTACTATTTTTTATAGTATTTTGACCTCTATTAAATTGTTAGAAAACGGGATGAACATCTTAAAAGATCGTTGTATAAAAGGTATTACTGCCAATAAAGAACATTGTCGCCAAACAGTTTTTAACAGTATTGGAATCATTACTGCGTTAGTTCCTATTCTCGGTTATGAAACATCAGCTAAACTAGCAAACGAAGCGTTAAAAAACAACCGTAGCGTTTATGATCTAGTATTAGAAAAGGGATTAATGACTAAAGAAGAACTTGATGAAACACTAAATCCAGAAAACATGATTGGACCAAGGCAAATGCGTCCGCAGGGATAAAAAAATGGAGCCGATGAGCAGAATCGAACTGCTGACCTACTGATTACGAATCAGTTGCTCTACCAACTGAGCCACATCGGCTTAGAGAATGTACAATTACCCGAGCCATAATAACTACTTTATATATCACGACACCTTTACGCCTTGTCCCTGGAGACAAATCTGCGACTTTTCAGTAACTTTAATTATAGAATGAAATTAAAGATAAATGATATACTTTCTTTATGGCAAAACAAACTCTTCTTGAATATCTTCTGGAACATGGCTTAACAACTAACGAAGATGAAGCCATTAAACAAGTTATGGCAGGCAACGTGATTGGAGAAGGAAGAAAATTTTCTTCTGTCCATCAAAAACTTAAAACAGAAGAAACAGTTAAACTAAAGAAAATTGACAGCAAATATGTTAGCAGAGGTGGCGATAAGCTAGCTTCTGTCTTCAATAATTTCGACATTCAGATTATGGACAAAACTGGACTTGATTGTGGGGCTTCTACTGGAGGATTCACCGATTTTCTATTACAGAATAACGCCTCTAAGATCATTGCTGTGGATGTTGGGTATGGGATACTGGATGAAAAGCTTCGTAAAGATTCTAGAGTTATAAACTTGGATAGAATAAACATTAGAACACTAGACAGCGATACGCTTCAAGAGAAGCTAACCAATCATAAAAATGGACCAATCCAACTACCCTTAGATTTTTGCGTAGCTGACCTATCTTTTATTTCCTTGAATATTATTTTACCGGTAGTTAAAACATTTCTCCGTAATAATGGAGACATTTTAGTCCTCTATAAACCACAATTTGAACTACCAAAAGAACTTGTTCCTGAAGGCGGTATCGTTACTGATAACATTGTCATTGACGAGTATCGAACAACATTTATTACTAACATGAAAAAACATAATTTAATCCACCTTAAAACCTTACCAAGCATGGTACAAGGAACAAAAGGAAATCAAGAATTCTTTATCCACTTCAAGGTTGATCCTAATGGAGAAACACCAATATAGTCGATGATAATAATATATTTATGCAATCTTTTCAGGTAGACATTACTTATAAGCTAACCCATAATATATCTTTACCAGAGCAATACTATTTTGAGAATATTAATAACTTGAAATTAATTATAATAAGCTACAATTTAATTAAGGAGAACTATTATGGATGAAATGTTAATTATTAATTTAATAAAAACTATCGGAGTATTAATTGTTGCAGCAATAACTTCTGTAGGCTTAAAAATGAACGCTAAAAAATTTCAAGAAAAAAACAAACTAAATAAAAGTCGATACTTTATTATAAGACGAATTATTAATTACGTAATTCTAACACTTGCCTTTGTAGCCTTAGTCTACATCTGGGGGGTTAATATAAAAAACTTCTGGGTTGCTATTACGGGAGTCTTAGCAATGATTGCAGTTGCTTTTGTAGCAGTCTGGAGTCTAATTGGGAATATATTAGCTGGAATTATCCTCTATTTCACTAGTCCGTTTAGGGTCAACGATACTATTCAAATAATGCCAGACGATATCAAAGGAAAAGTTATCGCGATAAATACTTTTTTTACTTGTTTAGTTGATGAAAATGGCGATTATATTAACATTCCTAATTCATTGTTTTTTCAAAAGTATATAAAAAAAATCAGAAAACAAAAATAATGCAATAATGAATTTAAACTAATAAGTAATTAAATAAATCATCTCAATTTAATTATAATAGCTACCATTTTTTAAAAATAAAAAATACTGCAAGCACAATAAGAGCGAACCCTACAAGATAGTTCCATTTCAACTCTTCTTTTAAATAAACCAAAGAAAATATACAAAAAACAATTAGAGTTATTACTTCCTGAATGGTTTTTAATTGTGCTGCTGAAAACGTTCCATAACCTATCCGATTAGCAGGAACATGGAAACAATACTCAAAAAAAGCTATACCCCAACTTATCAAGATTACAGCTAATAATGGAGCACTCTTATGTTTCAAATGCCCGTACCAAGCAATTGTCATAAAAATATTAGAAATAATTAAAAGAATAATAGTTCTCATTTGACCTATGCCTATCATATTTCAACTTTACTTTGCTTGCAATATCACTAAACTGGTTACTTCCTCGTTTTCTAAAACAAAAGTTATTGCTATAATTGTTTTGCAGGTTTATTAAGGGGTTGTAGCTTCCCTGGGGTTGACTGCTACTTGACCTGAAAAGTCTAGGGTGTTTCCAGGGACAAGGCGTAAGTGACTATTGTTTTTTAATATATTATAATGGTTCGGTTATCTGTTGGTTTGTTAAGGGGTTGTAGCTTCCCTGGGGTTGACTGCTACTTGACCTGAAAAGTCTAGGGTGTTTCCAGAGACAAGGCGTAAGTGACTATTGTTTTTTAATATATTATAATGGTTCGGTTGTCTGTGCGTTTGTTAAGGGGTTGTAGCTCAATTGGTAGAGCGCTTGCATGGCATGCAAGAGGTAAGCGGTTCAATCCCGCTCAGCTCCACCAAACACAGATAACGCCTCATGTTCTGCAAATCAAAGATTCTCTGCGCTCGATGTAAGCTAAAATAATTAACGAACCTTACTGACAATACTCTCTATCATATTTTCTTTTCAAGTATCCAGGGTTATTAATATTTGCTAAACTAATACCTATGAAAGATCCCTATAATGTTTTAAGTGTTAAACAAGAAGCTACAGATGCTGAGATAAAGTCCTCGTATCGTAAGCTTTCTAAAAAATATCACCCAGACCTCAATCCTAACAATAAGGATTCTGAAAAAAAATTCAAAGAAATAAACGACGCCTATGAAACAATTCGCAACAAAGAGTGCAGAGAAAAATATGAGCAAGAGAAACAATACAAAGAATATGCGAACCAGTCTCAACAACAGAACACAGGAAGACAAAGACCATTTTATTACGAGACTCAATCCCCACATGGTCGTTACAGTTCTAGTTTTAGTAGTGATTATGAAAATATTTTTGCTAACCTTTTTCGTGGTGAATCCAACGATACTAATCTTGGAAATGATTTACCAGGGCAAGATGTTCAATATTCATTAAAGATAAGTTTTGAAGATGCTGTCTTGGGAGCTGAAAAAGAACTTGTTTTAAATAAAGGAAAAACTATTAAAGCAAAAATCCCTCCAGGCATAACTGAAGGAACGGTTCTACGCTTTAAAGGACAAGGTTCTCCAGATTCAAAACAAAAAAACCACGGTAACGCTTATGTAAAAATTCAGGTAGAACCCTCGTCGATATTTAAAAAAGCAGGTAATGACTTAATAATAGAGGTTCCAGTTACTCTCTATGAAGCGATTCTAGGAGCGAAAATAGAAGTTCCTGTAGTAGGAGGCAAGGCAACAGTAACTGTTCCAGCTGGTGTTAATTCAGGCACAAAACTAAGATTGAAAAACAAAGGATATCGCCAAAAAGCTAAAACCAATCAGGGCAATCAAATAGTTGAAATCATCGTTACTTTACCTGACAAAATTGATGACAAACTTGCTAACTTCATGAAACAGTGGGCTACTGAACATCAGTATAAACCTAGAAAATAAAAAGAGGTAACACTATGGGAAAAAAAATATTATTACAGGTTGAAGAGATTATTACTCAATATAATTTAGAAGCGTCATTCATTATAATGTGTATTGAAAATGAATGGATTGAGTTAACCAACCAAAACCCCGCTATGCTGGATCAAGAAGATATATCAAGAGTACTCCTAATCCAGGACCTTAAAGAAGCCATGGGTGTTAACGATGATTCAGTTCCCATAATATTAAACCTTATTGACCAATTACATTGCTTGCAAAATCAGTTGCTTAATTTTTCTTAAAATATAGTAATAAAAAAAATTCACACCCTACCCACTCAGCTCTGCTAGACTTTTTTTCTATACAAGCATTCGCGAGTACTAGTTAAAATCAAGACAATATAGATGTTTTTCTTGACAAACGATTTACGATTATGCAAACATTAAACTATAATAGTAAATATTGAACGCAGGAGTTAACTCAAACATGAAAAAATTATCTAATAAGATGAATAAGCTTGTCTCAACAACAAAAAAACTAATTTTCTATCATGGTATAAAAAAAGTAAGCATTGAAGAAATATGTAAAGAATCTAATGTCTCAAAAGTAACATTTTATAAAACCTTCCGAAACAAAGAAGAGCTAGTCCTATATATACTGGAAGAAATTAATGTAGATGCATGGAAAAAATACGATAAACTGATGGAACAACAAATTAAATTTCAAGAAAAAATGAAGCAATTAATACAATTTAAAATTAATTGGACATTGAACTATAGCAAAGCGTTTATTTCAGACATCATGGATGGCACTTATGCTTCTGTATCAAAACAAATGCAAACTCAGAAAGAAAAATCAATTGAAGCATTTAAAATCATACTTACCGAAGGAAAAAACAACGGAGAATTCAACACCAACTTATCATCAGAATTTATATTATTTATGTCAACACACGTTACCAACTCGATGTCAGACCCAATCTTCCAAAACCTTTTCAAAAATACTACTGAAATGTTTGAACATATTATGTCGTTCTTTTTCTATGGGATTTCAGCAATAGGAATTGTTCATGAAAAATAAAACTATCTTTTACCTCTTTATTTGTACAATCACTCTACTCTCCTTTTCATTTACTGAATTTAATGGACAACTCTCCTCCTGGGCAATAATACCTAAACAAGAAGTATCCCCAAATATTATTGGACTTCGCTATATTCCAGAAATGAAAATTAATAAAGGCGAACTGTTTGATATGCCAATAGATGGCTACTTTGCCTTGAATATAAATGCCTCAGGGGAAATTAACAAGAGTAATTTCAGCTCTAATCTCTCTCTTTACCGTGGATGGTTGCGTTATACTTCTGCTCAATCAGAAACTCGTCTTGGTTTACAAAAAATTAACTTTGGTCCAGCTAAAATACTTCGTTCACTCCAGTGGTTTGACCAGATGAGCCCCACAGACCCACTAGGTTTAACAAATGGTGTTTCTGGTCTCTTAACTAGATATTATTCTTTGGACAATAGCAATGTCTGGCTTTGGGCATTAGTAGGGAACGAAGATCTCAAAGGATTCGAAACAACAGAAACTTTAAAGAACTCCATCGAGATAGGTGGACGCTATCAGTTTCCGTTTTATTTAGGAGAACTCGGATTATCTTCTCATACAAGGCAAATTCAAAATGGTGGACAATCTGGCAATGAATATCGGTTAGGGTTTGATGGTGAATGGGATGTTGGCTTTGGGCTTTGGCTCGAAACAACAATTCAGAAAACCAACGCCCCTTGGTTAACAGAATGGAAACATGTTCGAACTCTAGGCGTGGATACTACCATTGAAGTTGGAAGTGGCTTACATATTCTTTTAGAACACCAAAACACAAGTGCTGGAAGCGAGCTATTTAAAACAAATAAGCTTAGCGATATTTCTGCTCTCTCTGCTGATTATCCGCTAAATATGCTTGATAGCGTGTCTGCAATAATTACACGGGTTTGGACATTAGATAAAAACTCATTTTTCATAAGTTGGCAGCGCACATTGGACGAATGGTCAGTCAATGTTAGTGCCTTTAATGATGAAGTTTTAGCAAATTCTGGAGTTCAAGTAATGATAGCGATAAATCATTAATAAAAGGAGGAAAAAATGACTGATATAATAATAAAGACAGAAAATTTAGTAAAAAAATTTCCAATTGGAGGTGGATTTTTTACAGCCTTAAATAATATTAACCTCTCATTCAAGGAGGGAGAATTTACTGGAATTGTTGGGCCAAGTGGTTCAGGAAAAACTACCCTACTCAATATTTTAGGATCGCTAGATAAACCAACCGAAGGAAGCGCTATTGTGCTTAATCAAAAGATTGAAACTCTTTCACATAAACAAGCTGCAAAACTAAGAAACCATCATCTAGGCTTTATTTTTCAAACATATAACTTACTACCAGTGTATACGGTTTACGAAAATATTGAATTTCCGTTACTTTTACTGGAAATGTCAGCCAGTGAGCGTCAGAAAAAAGTAAACCAAGCCTTAGAATGGGTGGGACTTACGGATAAAACTAAATCTAAACCAACGCAGCTTTCTGGCGGAGAGAGTCAACGAGTAGCTGTAGCTAGAGCAATGGTGAAGGAACCAAAGATTGTGCTTGCGGACGAACCTACTGCAAACTTAGATGCAGAAAACTCTCATAATATTTTAAAAATGATGGCTAATTTAAATAAAGAGCTAAAGACAACTTTTATTTTTTCCACCCACGACGACAAAGTAATTAGTTATCTGAAACGTAAAATATCGCTTGTTGATGGTGCAGTTGCAAAGGATGAATACTTCACAAACCCCTCTGCAAAAAAAGAGTAATAAGATGTTAAAAAAAAAGAAAGGCGGTTGTTTATGTTACTAGCACTAAATTTAGCATTCAAAAACCTAATGGGTGGTCGTTTACGAACCATTCTAAATATTCTGATACTATCTTTTGCTTTTGTCATAATTATCTTTTTCAGAGGCATTATGAATGGCATGGATGAACAAATGAGTAGAGCAATGATAGATGAAGAAATAGCAGGCGGACAGTATTGGGTTGAAAGCTATGACCCCTTTGACCCGCTTACGCTGGATGAAGCCTATATGAACATACCAGCAGAAATACAAAAATTAATCAATAATGGAACAGCAGAACAAATTTTATTAAGACCTGCGACAATTTTTCCTCAAGGACGAGACCAAAACGTAATATTGAGAGGCATTAATCCTAACCAAAAACTAGTTACAATGCCAACGATTGCTTTATCTTCGCAACTGGAATTTCCTCTGCTTATAGGTAAGCATATGGCAAAAAGTAGTGGGTTAAACGTTGGTGACAAAATCATGATCAGATGGCGTGATAAGCATGGTGCGTTTGATGCCAAGGAAGGAACCATTGTTTCTATCATGGACACTATTGTCCAAACTATAGACCGTGGACAAATTTGGATGAGAATCTCTGATTTACAGGAGCTTTCTGGACTACCCAATGAAGCCACAATCATTCTTGTTGATAAAAATGTTCCCCCTGAGCTAATTACCGGTTGGACATTTAGAAGCACAGACTTTTTGCTTAGTGATGTGAAAAGTCTAGTAAAAACTAAACAAGCAGGTGCTGTAATAATGTATGCCTTACTTTTATTTTTAGCGATGCTAGCAATTTTTGACACTCAAGTTCTGGCTGTTTTTCGAAGACGCAAAGAAATAGGAACTATGATTGCCATGGGCATGACGCGTAACAGAGTTATTGCCATCTTTACTATAGAAGGCGCCTTGAATGGTGTGTTTGCTATTATTGCAGGAGCAATCTTGGGGTATCCATTATTGCGTTATTTCGCTGTGAAGGGTATGTCTATTTACTCAGCAGCCGATGACTTTGGCATGGCAATCCCTGACCGTCTGTATGCTTATTATAGTGGACAATTAATCATAGGGACTACTTTGCTAATTTTTATTCTTGTTACTATCGTAAGCTATTTACCAACAAGGAAGATAGCAAAACTAAATCCAACCGAGGCAATAAGGGGGAAAATAACATGATTAAATTCTTATTAAAAGGAATCCTGCGAGACCGCTCGCGTAGTCTGCTACCAATAATAATTGTGACAATGGGCGCGTTCTTAGCAGTTATTATGTATACCTTCATGGAAGGTGGCATTGGTGGCATGATAGAGACCAGCGCACGTTTCAATACTGGACATGTACGCATTATGACTAACGCTTATTATAAAATCCAAGACCAAGTTCCTAACGATTTAGCGTTAATAGAGGTCTCGCCGTTACTGGAAAAACTGCAGACTACATATCCAGATTTTCGTTGGATGACTAGAATACAATTTGGAGGTTTACTGGATGTCCCAGATGAAAATGGTGAAACATTAAAGCAAGGACCAGTAGTAGGTACGGCTATAGATTTTAGTTCAAATGTTGGATCAGAAATCATGAAGATTAAACAAGGTTTAGTGTCTGGAGCCCTACCTACGAAACCTTTTGAGATTTTAATCAGCGAACAGTTTGCCAACAAATTGGGTCTTAAAATTGGTGATAGCGTTACTTTATTAACCTCAACCATCAATGGTAGTATGGCCTTCGCTAATTTTATTGTTTCTGGTTTTCTTAGCTTTGGCATCAATGCTATGGATCGAGGAACAATTATTGCAGACATAAAAGACATCCAGTCTGTGCTCGATATGCCTGACGGTGCCAGTGATGTTTTAGGTTTCGCTTCTAATATGATTTATGATGACAAGAAAATGGTTGAGACAGCCAAAAAGTTTAATGTAACTTTTGGTAATGCTGAGGATGAGTTTGCTCCAATCATGTTAAGTTTGGGTGAGCAGGATGGTTTAGATGAAATGCTCGGTTATGCGGATGCCGCTGGCTCTATCATTGTCGGATTGTTTGTCTTTGCGATGGCCATAGTGCTTTGGAATTCTGGACTAATGGGTAATCTTCGACGATACGGAGAAATTGGTATTCGTTTAGCCATGGGAGAACCGAAAGGATTTATCTATCGGGCAATGATTCTAGAATCTTGTATGATAGGAATAATCGGCTCAATTATCGGGACGATTATCGGTTTATTCTGTGCATATTTGTTGGAAATATATGGGCTTGATTACGGAGCTTTAATGCAGAATTCAACAATGATGATGGAAAATGTCATGAGGGCTAAAGTTACTCCTTTTGCGTTCGTGATTGGGTTTCTTCCTGGGGTATTTGCTCCCGCCTTAGGTGCTATATTTGCAGGGATTGGTATTTATAAACGTCAAACAGCAAGTTTATTTAAAGAATTGGAGGTATAAAAATGAAAATATTCGCACAAATCATACTATTACTATCTTTTTGTTTCGCTCTTACTGGTCCAGAAATTTTGCAAAAAGTTGATAATAATTTTCAAGGTCTTAACCAAATTTCTGAATCAACAATGATTATTCACGACCTTAGATTTAGTAGGAGTATTTCTGCTAAATCTTGGTCTGCAGAGAAAGGCAAATTAGCTTTTACTGAATATTTGTCGCCCGCTCGTGAAAAGGGAACAAAAATGTTAAAAATTGAAGATGAGCTCTGGATATATTCTCCAATGGCTGACCGAATTATAAAAATTGCAGGACATATGCTGAAACAATCAGTAAGTGGATCAGACCTTTCTTATGAAGATTATTTAGAAGAAAGCGACTTAGTTAACAACTATTCTTCTAAAATAATTCGTGAAGAACTATTTGAAGAAAGAGAATGTTATGTCTTGGAACTAGTAGGCAAAAAAGAAGGTCTTTCTTATCCAGTTCAGAAAATCTGGGTGGATAAGGAACGTTTTCTTCCACTAAAAAGCGAACAATTTGCAAAAAGTGGTGAATTACTTAAACGGTCAGTGATTAACGAAGTATTTAAGGTTGCTAATCGTTGGTATCCCAAGAGAATGACCTATAAAGACATGCTTAAAACTGGAAAAGGAACCGAGTTTGTAGTTGACTCTATTAAGTTTGACCAAAGCATACCAGCACACACCTTTACTAAGGCTAATTTGCGTCGTTAGTAAAACGGTAACGGCTAAGTTTTGTGTATAGATAATAGGAGAAATTTATGTTATTAGTAATAAATTTAGCTTTTAAAAACTTAATGGGAGGAAGGTTACGAACAGTTCTAAATATTTTGATACTTTCGTTTGCCTTTGTTGCTATTTTACTTTATCAAGGGCTGATAGCTGGAATGAACGACCAAATGACCAGAGCCGTCATTGAGGAAGAAGTTGGTGGTGGACAATTTTGGGTAAACAGCTACGACCCTTATGATCCCTTTAAATTAGACAATGCCTATGGACCACTTCCGTCCAAGCTTATTGCTATGGTAAACGAAGGACAAGCTGAACCTATTCTGCTGCGACCAGCCACTATCTTTCCGCAAGGAAGAGAACAGGGTGTCGTGTTGCGTGGGATTAATCCAAATCAGAATATTTTAAAAATGCCAACCACAGTATTGTCCTCAGAGATAGAATTACCCTTAATCATTGGCAAACGTATGGCAAAAAGCACAGGATTAAAAGTTGGGGACACTATTATGATTAGATGGAGAGATAAGAACGGTGCTTTTGATGCTAAAAAAGGAACTATAGTTGCAGTCATGGGCACTATCGTCCAAACAATAGATCGAGGTCAGATTTGGATGTCGCTACAAGATTTGCTTGAAATTTCTAATATGGAAAAGGAAGCGACTATTCTTGTTTTAAAATATCCGCATATAAGTGAAAGTATTGAAAAATGGACATATAAAAGTCAAAAAAATCTTTTGCAGGATGTGAAAAGTTCCGTTGATGCTGAAAAATCTTTTAGTATTGTGATGAATATTATTTTGTTAGGATTAGCCTTGATTGCCATTTTTGATAGTCAAATGTTTGCTGTGTTTCGTCGTCGTAAAGAAATTGGCACTCTCATCGCGTTGGGTATGACCAGAGCTAAAGTGATTGCTCTTTTTACCATTGAAGGTGCGCTTAATGGGGTTTTGGCAATTTGTGCTGGGTTTGTCTGGGGACTACCTTTGATGCGTTATATGATGAATACTGGAATGAGTGTATATTCAGCAGCAGATGATTTCGGTATGGCTATGCCAGAAAGATTATATGCTTCATTTAGTTTGCAGTTAATTTTAGGATCAACACTACTGATCTTCCTTATGGTGACAATTGTTAGTTACTTACCAACAAAAAAAATAGCAAAACTAAATCCCACTGATGCTATACGTGGGAAAGTTACGTAAAACTTTATCTACTCGTAGTAACTACGCCATAAACCAGTAAAAAAAGACTTGGCATTGATACCTAAGTTACTAGTTTTATAGCCACCCTCTTGAACAACTAGCGTTGGTAAATTCATTTCTCCTAGCAACTTACCAGTCTCTTCAAAGTTTTTTGCTATAAAGCTCCAAGTACCAGTAGGATCACCTTTTGCGGTATCTAGTCCTAAACTAACAATCAAATATAATGGCTTATACTTTTTTATTTTATTAATAGCCTTAATCAGAGTCTTTTTATATTCTTCATAACTAATACTTTCAGGCAATGGATAATTAACATTAAACCCTTCACCAACACCAACGCCAACTTCATCAACAAATCCTGAAAAATATGGATACGCAAATCTGGGGCTTCCATGTATTGAAACAGTGAAGACATCTTCCCTGTTATAAAAAATGTCTTGCTGACCATTACCATGATGATAATCAATATCTAATATAGCTATTTTCCCAAACTTAGACAAATATTCTGCGGAAATAGCAGCAGAATTAAAATAACAAAAACCGCCAAATGCTCTCTTTTCAGCATGATGACCTGGAGGTCGTACAAGAGAGTAAACAATATCCTGACCATCTTCCAGTAATTTTGCCCCAGTTAAGGTACAAAAAACCGATTCTTTTGCAGCTAAAAAAGCATTCGTATTAATTGGAGTAAAAGTGTCGATACAATAATATCCAGCACAAACATCAAGCTCTTTAGGTGGTTTTTTTGCATTTCTTATAGGAAAAATGTAAGGATAAATGGACTTCCCTACCGGCAAGGAGGCACAAACTTTTTTAAAGTAATTAAAATAATCCAAATCATGCACCTTTTTAATATAGTCTTCAGAAAAAGTTCGGCTTTTAATTTTTACAAAAAGATTTGATTTATCTAACTCTGTCATTATGGAAGAAATTCTGACCGGTGCTTCTACATAGCCACGTTCTTTAACGTGATGGATATAATGCTTTTCATTAACTATTAAAGCTATTTTCTGTTTATCTTTGACCGAAAAATTACTTGAATGGTTAGTTTTTTTCAGATATTTTGGCTTTCTGCATTGGATAGGGTCATCCTTAAACGAGTCTAAAACAAACTTCATGTATTCCTCAGAGCACAAATCAGAATACTTTCTCTTTAGAATAGCTTTAACAATTTTAATTGCAATATCTAAATCTAAAACATTTTCACTTTTATCTAAATTATCAAACATCAAATAAGGCGGATTATCATCTCCCTCATTTAAAAGAGTCTCATACTTTGTATTTGTGATTGGAGTAACACCAAAACTTTCATAAAACTTAAACCTACGAATGTTTTCTTTGAGTATTTCTGGATCTCGGCATAACAAAGGGTCGTCTGGCAAACATTCAAAAAACAACCCAACGCTATTCAGCTTTTTTGCTTCTGACCTAACTTTTTCATAAAGAATACTGCCAATACCCCTACCAGAAAATCCTTTTTTTGTAGCAAGAAAATCTAAAAAACAAAAATTCAAATCTGGGGCGTGAAACAATAAAGCAAAGGCATCAACATTTCCTTTATGATTGTCTGCAACTAATAAAATTGCACGAAATTTATATTTTAATGGATTATGAAGTTGTTCTGTTAATTGTAAAATTTCTTCTTCTTTAACCCCTGGAAATTGAGCTCTTATAATTTCCTGAACTTGCAATAATTCTCTTTTGTTTGCTGGATATATTGCATCATGAATACGCCTAATTCTTAGCATTACAACAACTCTTTTACGAAAAGCGCTTTGTCATCATTCGGTCCGTAAAAATCTTTTAGCTGTGCCTCAAGATAATAATTGCAACTCAGATAAAATGTTCTTGTAGGCAGATATTGTTCACGAGAGGAAGTTTCCACATAAACTCTTCCACCACCCTGCTCTTTCATTAATTTCTCTGCTCTTAGCATCAACTCTTTGCCTATCCCCAATGACCGATAATTATTATCAACAACAATCCAGTACAAGTCATAACTCATTACTGTCCCATGAATAGGACCATAGCAAACATAGCCAACTACTTTTTGGGCTATCTCTGCAAAAAGAAATAAATATCCACTAACTTTTCCTTTTTGTAATCTCTCTTCAATTAATTCAACAGCAATACCCAATTCTTCCTCATTAAAAAATTTTGTGGAATCAACGATTCTTCTGATATTTGCCACATCTGCTGCTTTTGGTTTTTCTCTAAAAGTTAAGTCTGTTTGTTTATTCATTTTAATTTCCTTAAATTATTAATTATAACTTTTATCATGTCTGTATATGATAATCCCGATTTATTGGCGGCTGCCACAAAACCACTGTCCTCAGAAATCCCAGGATTCGCATTTATCTCCAATATCCAGGGCTTATTATATTTATCTACTCGAAAATCGATTCTAGCGTAGCCATTTAGACCAAAAATTTCCCAACATTTCAGAGAAATAGCCTCAAGCTTTTTTAATAAACTTTTATCGCTTGTCTCAAAATCAAAAGTCCTGAGAGTATTTTGATACTCAAAAGTTGAGTCATCCCATTTTGCTGAATAGCTTATAATTTTTTCTTTATCCTCAGGAAAATTTATAAACTGCATTTCTGCTAGTGGCAAAACAAGCGGATTTTCTGAAGAACCAATAATCGAGATATTAAATTCTCTACCATCAATGTATTCTTCTATGAAAAATTTGTCATTATATTTATTATTCTTATTTTGAATTTCAGTTTGCATCATCTCAAAACTAGAAAACACTGAGACAGAAGAATCGTCTATATTAATAGATGCATCCTCAACAATAGACTTGATGATGACTTTTTTGTTTAACATCTCCCTTTCTCCGACCTTAGAGTCAAGACTAAACCAATTGGCTGTAGGCAAATTAAATTGTCTCAACATTAACTTTGCTAACACTTTATTTGTAGTTAAATAGGTACTTTCAGACGAACAGCCGGAATATGGAATTGAATAAAACTCCAAAAACAATGGAGCCAAATGCAAATATTTACCCTCTGTTTCCACCAAATTAAAAACAAATTCAGGAGAATAAAGTTTAATCTTACTGAATAGCGAGTCAAGATTATTTAGACTAAACTCTTCAACAAAAACATGAAAATCTAACTGCTCTAAAGCTTTTCTAACACTATTAACTTGTACTAATGTGTCTATTTGGTCTTCTGCATTAGGATCTAATAATTGTTGATGTAAAAGAACAACTTTTTTAACTGGTTTTGTCATTACTAACCAGGACTAATCTTTTAGTTGCAGAATCCATTATCATTCTAATTAACTCAACATATGGAACATTTAAATGTCTACATAATATTGGCAAATCAGAATCAGCTGGATTTAGGCCAGCCAAAGTATTTACCTCAATAAAGTTAGGGACTCCGTTATTATCTAACCTCACGTCTACCCTTCCTCCATCCCTGCAACCTAATGCTCTCCAAGCTTTAAGAGCAACTTCTGTGCTTCTAGAAGCATCAGAATCAATTGCAATTTGATAGCGCACCATTTCTTTATAGTTCTGCTTAACTTCATAAGAATATACTTCTTGTTCGTCTTTTTTTGCAAATAAAACTTCTAAAACACCTAAGGCTTTTGACTCCTGTCCAGTTCCTACAATCCCGATTGTAAATTCTCTTCCAGACAAATATTCTTCAACTAAAACTGGCTGTTTAAAGTTCTTTAGCAAGGTTGAAACTGTCTCATATAAGTCTTTTTCATTTTTGATTTTAGAGGTAGCGCTAATGCCTTTACTACTACCTTCAGCAACAGGTTTCGCAAACATAGGATAACCAAAGGGAATATCCTTTAGCTCAGAAAGATCTTCAATCACTCTAAAACCAGCAGTTGGAATACCTTTGTCATTCAAAACATGTTTAACAAGACCCTTATGTTGAGACAAGGAATGTATCGTAGAATCAGAAAAAGTAGAGGGAATACCATAGGCATCCAATAAGTTAGGAATCTGAGATTCTCGAGCTGGACCATTTAAGCCCTCAGCAATATTAAACACTAAATCCCATTTTTTACCACCATGCAACAGATGAACTAACTGATGTATGTTCCCTATTCTTTCTGTTTCATACCCCAATTGTTTCAAGCTATTCTCAATCGCATCGATAGTCTCAATGTTATCAAACTCAGCAACATCCTCATTATTATATCCCATTTTCCTATAATCTTCTTTTAAGTCATAAGTTAACCCAACCACTATTTTACCAGTAGATTTATTGAACGAAGGGTCATAATAAGTATACATTTTGTCTTGATAGTTACTAAGAATAACTTGGTTACCTTTTTTACCTTTGTAATAATCAGGCAAGATAGGTATTTTCCCTCCACCATTTGGGGCATCTATAACATAGTGAGGTATAGCATATCCAGAAGTATGACCTCTCAGCCCTTTGATAATCTCTTTGCCCTTTTCTACGGTTGTTCTAAAGTGCGAAGAGCCAACAATCAAATCACATTGATACATATAATATGGTCTTACTCTAACCTTTAATAACTCATGAAATAATTTTTTCATCACTGGAACGTTATCGTTAATGCCCTTCAAGAGGACTGTTTGACTCCCAAGGGGGATGCCAATATCAGAAAGTCTCAAACAAGCTTCTTTTGTCTCAACAGTCAGCTCATCAGGATGAGTAAAATGTAAACTTAAATATAAGTTTTTATGTTTTTGCAAAATCTTCAACAAACGTTTCGTTATTCGCTGAGGCAAAACAGCTGGCACTTTACTACCTATTCTCATTATTTCAATGTGTTTAATTTTTCCGATATTTGTCAGCAACCAATCTAGTTGATTATCAGACAAAGTTAAAGGGTCCCCACCAGAAATAACAACATCTCTTATCTCGGAATGAGCTTTCAAATAATCAATAGCAGCTTGCCAATATGCTAAGCCAGTATTTTGTTTGTTTGCATCACCAACCATTCTGGAACGAGTGCAATACCTACAATTAACAGAGCAAAAATTAGTAACCAAAAACAAGGCTCTATCAGGGTATCTGTGAATAATCCCATCAACAGGATTAGTTGACTCTTCTCCTAAGGGATCAAGTGCTTCTTCTTTAGTTACACGCATCTCATCAATAACTGGAACCACTGTCCTTCGTAAAGCTTGAGTATAGTTGTTTGGATCTATTAAACTTGCATAATACGGAGTGATAGAAAGCGGAAACTTACCTTTAGAAAACCCTTTCTCCATTATTGCTCTCTCTGAACTACTGAGAGTAAAAATTGCTTCCAATTGTTTAAGACTTTTAATTCTATTGCGTAATTGCCAATTCCAATTACTCCAATTTGTAATATCAGAATTGGGATAAAATTTTTGATAGAATTGTTCTGATTTTTCACTAACTGGAAATTTTTGATTTTTATAATTAATTAAAGGCTGGAATTGGATAATTTGTGTATTTTGAGTTGTTTGTTTTGTGGCCAAATTGGTTAGGATTATATCGTTAAAGAGACCCCCCAGCGGAGGCTCGCCATCATCAGAAATATCTTCGATACCAGCTTCACCATCAACTAGGAATAATTTGTTTTTATTGGTTGTCATTTTTGTTTATTCTCGCCTCATTTCTATGTAAAAATATCAACCTACTAATAATCTCTATCATATTGATTTAAATTCATAAAATCAAGTGGCTACCCTCAAGAATCAATTACTTTTTTACGTTTCATTTTTACAGTTAATTTCTTATTCATTAGACGAATTCGGGTGGACTATTTTAGCTGATAAGTCGTATAATATTTTAAGCGTTTTATAGGGTGATTAGCTCAGTTGTCCCGAGAAACCAGAAATCTTCGATTTCTTTGTTTATCGAGGATCCTCGAAATTACTACTGAATCAAAGATTCAGATAATTTCGGGAGTTAGAGTGCTCTGGGTATATTTTTTGTGTATACTTATATTTGATAGTTCGTTTTATAGGGTGATTAGCTCAGTTGTCCCGAGAAACCAGAAATCTTCGATTTCTTTGTTTATCGAGGATCCTCGAAATTACTACTGAATCAAAGATTCAGATAATTTCGGGAGTTAGAGTGCTCTAGGTATATTTTTTGTGTATACTTATATTTGATAGTTCGTTTTATAGGGTGATTAGCTCAGTTGTCCCGAGAAACCAGAAATCTTCGATTTCTTTGTTTATCGAGGATCCTCGAAATTACTGCTGAATCAAAGATTCAGATAATTTCGGGAGTTAGAGTGCTCTGGGTATATTTTTTGTATATACTTATATTTGATAGTTCGTTTTATAGGGTGATTAGCTCAGTTGTCCCGAGAAACCAGAAATCTTCGATTTCTTTGTTTATCGAGGATCCTCGAAATTACTACTGAATCAAAGATTCAGATAAT
>JAQWCF010000001.1:24864-35078 GCA_028706105.1 Candidatus Margulisiibacteriota bacterium | reverse complement strand
TCGAGGATCCTCGAAATTACTACTGAATCAAAGATTCAGATAATTTCGGGAGTTAGAGTGCTCTGGGTATATTTTTTGTGTATACTTATATTTGATAGTTCGTTTTATAGGGTGATTAGCTCAGTTGGTTAGAGTGCTTGCTTGACATGCAAGAGGTCAATGGTTCGATTCCGTTATCACCCACCAATAGACACAAGGCTTACAGCGTTTTTTAATTTTCCTATTTTTTGATTTTGGGTACACTTTAAAGTATTTGGAATTTTTCTATCGTTTTTCTCAAGTTATCTTCATTCTGATTTATATAATATTGATAAGTTGTTTGAAGCTTACTATGCCCCGTTAAATGAGCTACGTTTATAGTATCAAACCCTTTTGAGCTAACAGACTTGATTATGAGGCGGTTAAAAGTAATCGAAAACCATTAATATTAAAAGATTCAATCAATATAGAATCCTCAATAAAACTAGACACATCAGAAATAACTTTCTTCATATCCACACCTTCAATTAGTTTAAGTAATTCAGCTTTCCAATTATCATCATTAATCTTGCATGAAATATTAAACTGAACCAAAGCATTATTGAGCATTACCATATTTGGTACAATCCTTGGGTGAGTTGTTAAAATCCAAAATATATCATAATAATCCCTACCCTTCACAAACTTCCTTGTCATAATAGCATTTATTTTACCAGACATTATTGAGGATAAATCATAATGATCTAAAGTTAATGGAAGATATTTATTTACCAAAGAAACCTGATTTGTAGCTCCCTTTGGAGGATTAGTGTCTATATCTAATTTTATGTTTAAGTTTTGATTTAAATTAGAAGAAAGACCAAGGGGATAAAGCAATTCACTAAATTTAATCATAGCCACATATACGTTAGTGTTATCTTTGTATGAAATATTTAAACGATAACCAGCAGCCTGTAATTCAATTCTTAAGGCTTTAATTAATGCTAAAAAATCAAAATCTTTTTGTTCTATCTTCAATGAAAAATCTAAATCTTCTGAGAATCTTGGTAATTGAGAAATAAAACGTAATGATGTCCCCCCTACAAAAGAAGCAATATTAAAAAAATTGTTTTTTTGTAAAATAAGTAATATATAACTCTGCAGGTATTCTCTAGTCACATTTAACCTATTAAATGCTTTTTCTTTATTAACAAGCTGACTTAAATAATCTCTCATAATTCCTTTAATCTATTCCCATTTAAAATTAAATCCTCAAGAAATAAAACAAATTTATCAATATTCTTATTTGCAAACATTACAGAAAACTTCCTTAGCTTATTAATGTCTAATACATCTAAATTCTGTAATCTTAACTCTTCAACCATGCCGATTGTTACTTTTAGTCGATTAACATACACATAATCCAATAAAGCCTTTTCTGGGTACGCAATAAAATAAGGGAAACTTTCATCCATAGACACATATCCAAAAAATAACTTCTCTTGAATATGTCGATAACTAAAGTCGCCAACAATATTTGAAAAACTATTTGCTCTTTTAGTTGTTAAGGCTGTTACCACATAAACATTTTCTGGTATTAACCCATAATACTCCAAAGCCTTCTCAAGACTAATATACGATGGTTGCAAGATATATGCTGACAAATAAAAACTGTTAACATTCAACTGCCTATATTTTTCACTAAATATATAAATACTATTTCTAATTCTAAATAATTTTCCTGCATCTACAAATCTTGAAAACTGAACTTGAACTTGATTTATGGATTCATTAAAAAGAAGCGCTACCCCTTTTAAGTCAATAAAAGGTTGTTTAGTATATTTTAAAAGAAGATCATCAAACTTCATTGCAATATATTAACATATCTGATAAGTTTTTGCAACGACACACAAATATAGACATTTCCGTGTATATATTTGTGTGTATATCTTTCCTGCAATTTTTCTGACTCACCAACGATAATCGAGCTTGCATTCATAACTGAATGTAATCTCGATACATCATTAGATAATTGGAAAAATTGCACTGATTTTAAAGCAAATTTAATAAACCCATAAAAAAAGAGCACTCATTCCTAAGTGCTCTTTGAATTTACAAACTATTTTCAACTAAACCTTCTCTTTTAGGCAATGTATTGAGTTTGTCGAAACAAGAAGGTGCCGAGATGTAGCGTCAATCATAAGAACAAAAAACATCTATCCGGCGAATGAGGCTATTACTGTTCCCTACCTACATATTCCTTTGTCGTGGTATCAACGATGATAACTTCACCAATCTTAATAAAATAAGGAACCTGCACCTCAAGTCCTGTCTCTACAGTTGCTGGTTTTGTAACTTTACCTGAGGAATCACCTCTAGTTACTTCTTCTGTATAAGTAACCTTTAAATTAGCTGATTTAGGCAAATCAATACTAACTGCTTTGTTTTCATAAAACAAAATATCAACTATTTGTTCTTCTAAAATAAAATAAATAGCGTCACCCAAATCTTCTTTAGTAATCTCAACTTGATCAAAAGTTTCTTGATCCATAAACGCATATGAATCATTCGTTGAGTACAAATATTGCATCTTTTTAACATCAAGCCTAACTTCATCTAGCTTATCTGTAATAGTATAGGAAGTTTCTTGCAAAGCCCCTGTCTCCATATTCTTTAACTTCATTTTGATAATAGCATTCTGTCTTGCTGCTCTGTAATATTCACACTTAACTATTAAAAAAAGGTCATTGCCTCTCTTAATAATATTCCCTGCTCTAACCTCTCCTGCTAACTTCATATTTCACTCCTATATTTGTTCAATAAACTTTAATAATCGCTCTATTAATGTACCTTTTTCTAGAACTTTCTTTCTAAGTTTCTGAAGATTTAGTCTTATTTTATCAAGATTATCCATAAATGAATAGGTGATGTCTTCGATTTCTTCATCTTTTGCCTCACTAATTCCATTATAATAAAGCAATAAATCTTTATAAATCTTGAACAATTCTTTATCCTCAAAAAACTCCTCAGCCATATTAATAAAAGCCTTAATCTTAACAATATGGGCAAAGTCAGTCTGAGGATAAATCTGCCATAAAAAAGTATTAGCAACATTAATTGCCTGCATCAAGGAGTCTTCCCCTCTTACTAAATTAAAATCAGCTATTTTCAACAAAGCATCAAATTCAAGCTGAGAATAAAATCTTGGATAAATCAGTACTAGCTTACCCTCAGGAAGCATCGTCTGACTTAACGAGCGCTGACTTTTCTCCCCACAAACGAATAAATATATTTTTTTCTGATACTTATTTAAAGCATTAATCATTGCATCTACTTCTTCCCCGTAATTAAAAAGAACACCAACTAAACAATCAGACGAAGGCGCTAAGTTATGTTCATTCAAAAAATAAGCTCTATCGAAAGGTTTATTCTTTTGCTTTTCTTGATTTATTAACATCCCACCACTTTGTTCAGTGAAGCCAGGTATATAAAAGTGCTTCTTTGCTACTCCGTCTATATATGAAGCGCTACCATGAACACTTTCTACCCAGGATTCAGCAGAAATTCCCTCTATATTAATAATTAGCTGACTATTTAAATACGCTTTGTCTCGATACACTTCTGGCAAAGGAGTTTCCAAAAGCTGAATAACCAATGGCGCAGGGGAAAAATCATTCATTCTTGCTCTCAAGATATCTATAACAACTATATTTTCTAATTCTTGAATCTCCAAACTTGAATTGATAGAACTATCCAATAAATTTAACAAACTCAAATCATCAATAAATAAACTAATTCTAGCTAATGGATATTTATTTTGATATGACCTAGCTAATCTCAAAGCGATGCCAGCATCTCCATAATTATCCACAACATGACAGTGGATATCGACATTATTATTAATTAAATTCATAAATCTATTTTAACTTATTTTTGTCTAAAAAGTATTAATCCCCCAGCAAATAAGTAATTTTACTGTTAAATAAACAAATTATTACGCAAAAGAGGGATTTAATGCCTAGTAAAAAGAATTTTTCTTTATTATAATAGAAATTGTAAAATCCAAACCAATAAAGCAAAGAAAGGATTATTATGTTTGCAGATGATGAACTAAAAGATTTCGATTTCGAAGAACTAGATAATGAGATTGGACTAGGAGAGCTCTTGAAACAAAAGGATAATTTTTTTGTTTCTCTTTTTAAAAAAGTAATTTTTGGGATACTTGTTATCCTTATTGGAGTTATGGTTTTTTATGCTAGTTTCACAATTGGCAAAGTTTTATTCCTTTCTGATAATTCTATACCTATTAACCCCCAACAAGAGGAAATAATGGAAGAAACGGATGTTATAGACGAAGTTGTCGCAACAATCAACGTCATTAAAGAAGAAGTAACAGCTAAACCTGTAGAAACAAAAGCTACCAAACCTGAAAAAACTGTACCAATTAAAACAGAAGCTAAACCCATTACGCCAGTTGTTGCTCCTGTCAAAGTTGCTGTTGTTGAAAACAAAGCACCAGTGGTCACAACGGTTGTAGCTAAAGCAGAACCAGCCAACACAGTCAGTTATAGCCTTATTGCTGGAACTTTTGGTCAAAAAGAAAACGCCAAAAAAGTTCAAACTAACTTAGCCTTACATGGCTATGAGTCTGAAATTACAACTATTAACAAAGGCACTACAACTTTATATAGAGTTATTGCAGGCACTTATACGGATTTCGAAAAAGCAAACGCTTTAAAGAAAGCCTTAACTGCCTCTGGAATTGATAGTTTTATTGATTCAACTACTGCAAAATAATTAATGCTATTTAATAATTTTCGACAAGACATTGGAATTGACCTGGGGACAGCAAACACTGTCGTGTTCGTCAAAGGTAAAGGAATTATCCTTAGAGAACCCTCCGTCGTAGCAATTGAAAAAAACTCAAGACAACTCATGGCTATTGGTAAAGAAGCCAAGCTAATGGTTGGAAGAACACCAGGGAATATAATAGCCATGCGTCCACTAAAAGATGGCGTGATTGTTGACTTTGATATTACAGAACAAATGATCAGAAGTTTTATTAGCAAAATTTACCCCAACAGATACGCCTCTATTTTCAAGCCAAGAATAATTATTGGAGTTCCTTCAGGAATTACCAATGTTGAAAGAAGAGCTGTTGTGGAAGCTTCTTGCCAAGCAGGAGCGAAAGAAACCTTTCTCATAGAAGAACCTATGGCAGCGGCAATAGGCGCAAATTTGCCCATTGAGGAGCCTACAGGAAGCATGATAGTAGATATTGGCGGCGGAACTACTGAGGTTGCGGTTATTTCTTTAGGTGGAACTGTAGTAGCTAGATCTATACGGGTTGCTGGAGATGAGATGGATCAGGCAATAATTGGTCATTGCAGAAAAAATTATAACCTTCTAATAGGTGAAAGAACCGCTGAATCTATTAAAATTCAAATAGGCTCAGCTTATCCTAAACTGAAAGAAAAAGAAATGGAGGTAAATGGTCGAGACTTAGTAACTGGGTTACCAAGGACATTTACATTAACTTCCTCAGAAATAAGACACGCCCTACTAGAACCAATTAACACAATTGTGCAAACAGTTAGACTAACCTTAGAACAAACGCCACCGGAACTATCAGTCGATATTTCCAATAATGGAATTTATTTAGCAGGTGGAGGAGCACTATTAAAAGGCTTAGACAAATACATCTCAGATGAAACAGGTCTTAAAATCAAAATAGTTGAGGACCCTCTTTCTAGTGTTGCCTATGGAACTGGAAAAGTACTAGAAAATATGCATAGGTTTAGAAGAGTTCTTATAGCAGAAAAAACTTAATTTACACGAGGCAAAAATAACTTTAAAGTAGTCCCCGCTCCTTCTTTACTCTCAACAGTGATATCGCCTTTAGCATCTTCAACTATCTTTTTAACAATAGCTAAACCTAAACCAGTGCCCATAAGATTTTTTCTCTTTGTATAAAAAGGCTTAAATATTGTATTTAAATGTTCAGCCGGTATGCCCACCCCATTATCAGTGATTGCAACACAAATCATCTCTTTATTTTCTATACTTACAAGATATCCCTCAATTATCACAAGCTTTTCTGCAATATTATTTTCAACTACAGCCTTAATTGCATTATCTATAATATTCATAAATATCTTTTGAATTTGATGTTCAAACATAACAATTCTAACTTCAGGCATTTCCGTCATCTTCACAGTAATTTTATGCTTAAAAACTTCATCTGAATTATTAAACTGCTTAATGATTTTTAATAACAAATTTTTTAAATTAACTTTCTCTGTGGGAATATCTTTGGAGGTGCGTGAATAATCCAAAAAATCATCAGCTATTTTTCGAAGTTTGTCATTAATCTGAACCGTTTCTTCTATAATCGAATCCATCTCTTTGTTGTTAACCAATAAATACTTTAAACTTTTTAACATTTTATTTTTTTCTTTAATGTCGCTTTTTTCTACTGCTTCATACAAATCCAAAATTACCTTGTCATTATTTTTAAGCATATCCTCTTGCTTAACATAGGTAAAAAGCCTATTCATTGAGCTTAAAGGATTTCGAATATCATGTGCCACCTCACCAGAAAGCTTACCCATTGCAGACATTTGCTCTTCCTCAATTAGTCTATTCTGCGCACCCTTTAATTCAATCAAAGCTTCTCTTAATTGGTTGTTTTTTTCTTCTAATTCTTTTTTGTGTTCTACATACATCTTTTTTTCTATGGCTATTCTCGTTTTTTCCTCAATCTCGAATATGCGCATTAACACCAAAGAACCTTGGTTTATCATAAACCTTAACAATCTAAAATCCTTTGTCTTAAACCTATCCCCACTTTTTTTCTTAGAAACAACTAAAATGCCGTTTATTTTATTTTTAAAGATACTTCCAACTAAAGCTTCTGCTCCAATCATATCCATCACAGACAAACATTCTCTGATGCTGATATCTTCTTGATATTCCACGGAATTCAAAAGCTCTTCCTTAACTAAGATATGCCCCTCAACTCTCTGCATAACTGTTAATAATGAATGGGTAATACTAATAGATAAAAGTTTAGACCTTTTTCTGGAATCGATAAAATCATCCATACGTTCCAATTCAACATAGTAATATTTTGTTTTAGTTCTATTTGGAAGGAAAATACCTGCATTTTCAACCTTAATATACTTGGTAATATCTTCCTGCAAACTGTATAGCAAGAAGTAAATATCGGTAATTTCGCTTAATTTTCGATTAACTCTGTCCAAAACTTTATCATAATTATAATCAGCCACATAAAAAAGGCTATCAGTCATGGTTTTCATCCATTCCTTGATGTACTCAGAAAAAAGGATAAAGATTGTCCAGATGCCTGCCACCAAAAAGTAATGGTAACTTGCTTGCGTGGAAAAAACTTGATTGGTTATGTAGTTAGCGAACATTACAAAAGGCAATATCACTAATAAAAACAAAACAAAAAAGTAGGTGCTCCTCTTTAATAAAATATCAATATCCAACAAACTATGTTTCAAAATCGAATAAGTAATAATGGTGACCCAACTAAAAGATAAAACAAACGCTAAGGGATAAAAAGCAGGATAATAATTAGGAATCCAGTCCATAAAACCAAATAGCCCTATGAAAAAAGCTACAAAAAGATATCTTAATCTTGTTCTTTCCACAACATTTACTTCTTTCATCTTCCGAATAATTTGCACACAAAGGTTCGAGAAAACAAAAACATAAAAGATTATATTTAGGAAATTAAAATCGTTAGCTACTGGATATTTCCCCCAAGAATAAACCGCAATACCCGTGTAAGTTTTACCAAAAAAAAGTAAAACTACCAGAACAACAGCAATAATAGAGATGATGTTATTAAGTTTATAATGTTTCCTGTTGATAAACTTGTTAACAAACAATTGAGCGAAGACTGGAATCAAAATAATTCCCACTGTACCTATTTTTGCAAAAAATAAAGCAACTTGCAGGTCAGGCACACTATACATAATGCCATACCCAATGTTCCAAATAAAAATTGATAGAGTGAATAAAAAGAAATAAACATTAACAATTTTTTTGTTGTTACTTAATAAAACAAAGCTTCCCAAGCTAATGTTCAGTAATGCGTTTAAAAAACTTAAAACAGTAAAGGGATGCATGCTAGATGAGTATTTTTTTTAGAGCCTGGTCAATTTTATCAGGAATTATAACAATACCATTGTTACTGTCTACAAAGGTTATTTTGTCTTCACCCTCTGCGACTATTTCACCCTCATTATTTAGCAACTGATACTGCAGATACAGCTTTAGTTTCTTTAATTGCTTACATCTAACGGTAACAGTTACATTATCATGTAACTTTAATTCTTTAGCTATTTTAATATGATTCTCCAGAACTATCAGTTTGATTCCTTGCTTAAAGAAATAATCAGAAAACCCTGCCACTTCTGTGAGAAAAAAATTCTCTTTTGCTATTGAAATCCACTTATGATAAGAAATATAAGTAGCATTACCATAACAACAAGTATCAACTAAATACACCTTAAAACTCTCACTATAAAACTTGTTTTTGCTCATTTGCCCTACTCCTTAACTAAAATCGTTTTTGACTGCATAGTCTATTAATTTATGGTAATTGTTACTATCCATAACAGGACAAAGTTTTAGGACATCCGAAAAATCAGATTGCAAATTTTTTGTATCGAAAACCATTTCTCCTTCATTCATATAGCCATGAAATATCTCACCAATAAATTTATAATAAAAACGTTCCAGATCATTCAGAGTGTCTGCTTCTGGCTTATCATCAACAAAGGTATATCCTTTTATATTTAAAAAATCAAACATCTGTTTAGCCATTTCTCGATGGTTGTAATTATTATTACAAACAACATGCACCTGTTTTTTATTGGAAAATTTTTTATTTGTAGAGACTTCATGTATTAATTTTGCACCATAATCCACTGGGCAAATATTAATTCCTGTTGTTTTGTCTATATGCAACCGCATTCTTAGAAATAATGTCTGATCAGGAGTTATCCCTGCTCGTTTTCTAATCTTATAAAAATAATTTAGCCACGCATAAAAAATTGCATACTTTTTGGTATAACCTATTGGTTCATACAATAATCTGCCCGAAATCCCTGAGATTCTATAAATCATGTAGTTAATGCCTTTGGCTTCACAAAAATCCTTAACAAGCCCCTCTGTTATTATCTTTGTTTTCTCATAATTGTTGTGAAAAGCAGCACTTTTATTATTGAAATCAGGAGAAATAACTCCTTCGGCTACACCACAGGCATAGGAAGTGCTAACATAATGAATACTCTTCACAGCTAAAACTGTACATAAATCTAATAAGTTTTTTGTGCCTTCTATATTAATTTTTTCTAATCTTTGTTTGACTGCATCTGAGTTTCTAAAATCAGTCAAAGCAGCTACATGATAAAGATCTGTTATCTTCAAACCTTTCATTTTTTTCAATACAGATTCGTTAATTCCACAATAAGGCTCACCAACATCAAAAGAAACATTTACTATTGCTGAACGAACTTTCTCCAAATCTGAATCTGCTGTTTTAGTGTAAAGTAACTCTTTTTTAAAAATTTCATTAAACTTATCCTCTGAACCTGCATGGATTAAATTAATAATCTTAATTTCCTGTAAATTATCTAGATTGTTTTCTAATATTTCATACAAAATATGAGAACCCAGCAAACCAGTGCCACCAGTAATCATGATATTCTTGGTAGTATTATCTACAGGAAAGCTTACACTTTTCCTAACAATTACTTTGGGTGTTGCTCTTGCCTTGGTCTGAACACTATACGAAACATTGGTAATTACATCTGTCTTATTCTTTACATCCTGTAAAGACATAGTTTCCCCCACTCTTTAAGTACGCTAATATCCCCATTAATAATAATATCTAATAAACTTAATGTTTTCAAGTTAGGATCAAATCAAATAAATATATGATAAAAAAGCCCCTCACCCGGCTGATTATCGAGCAATAGTTGTCCATTAAGAATATCTTCTGCCCCATTCTTAATCATCCAACTACCAAGACCGGTGCCACCTTCTTTTCCCTTGGAAACATATGGTTCAAAAAAAGTACTAACAATATCTTCTGGCAAACCACCAGCATTGTCTCCTACCACTATAACCAATTGAATGTTTTCTTTTTTTACTTTATCAAGATTTTCTTGATATAACTCAGAATAATCCTCAAAGGTCATGATCTTAATATCAACTTTGGG
>JAQWCF010000001.1:0-24764 GCA_028706105.1 Candidatus Margulisiibacteriota bacterium | reverse complement strand
GCAAACCACCAGCATTGTCTCCTACCACTATAACCAATTGAATGTTTTCTTTTTTTACTTTATCAAGATTTTCTTGATATAACTCAGAATAATCCTCAAAGGTCATGATCTTAATATCAACTTTGGGTTCCTTGACGTGTTTTAAATGAAAAGCATCACTCGAATTCTTAATAATATTAAGAATAATTTGTGTAAACAAGGTATTTTTGTCAGAAACAATATCGCCCTCATACAAATATTCAACATTAATATTGAAACGCGTAGAATACTGTAGCTCTAATATCTCTAAAAAATCATTAAAAGATTCTTTAATGTTCATGCTCTGCAACTGCACTGTTATATTCTTTTCTTTAGCATATTGGAAAAGGACAAGCTGATTAGAATTAAAAAACTGTACCATCTTTTTTAATCTTTCTACCATTTCATAAGATCTATCCATGTCCTCAGCCTTCATAAACCTTTTAATAAGATCAGGCATCATTAAAATAGGCGCAAACATATTTTTTAAATCATGCAATAATCCTGCTAACATTTTATTTTTTTCTTGAAAAATCTTAGTTCGTTCAAGCTCTTTAACATGCTTGTATGACTGAATAGCATTAATTAAAGAATCCATAATCATTTCTACTTCGTTAATGTGGTTTTTTACAATATAGCCATGTGGTCGATACTTTTTATAAATATCAAAGCCATCGCCATAAGTTGCCTGATAACCCGTTATAAAAATTATCGGAATATTAACATTCATTTCTTTAATGAGAGTAAAAACTTCAAATCCATCCATATCAGGAAGTCTTATATCTAGCAATATTGCCATAACTTCATCCTTGTTTTCCTGATATTCTCTGATAGCTTGATTCCCGTTACTACAAGAAATTATGTTAAAACTCTTTCTCAAAAGCTTATTCATTGATGAAAGCTGGTATTGGTCATCATCTACAACCATTATGGTGTCTTGACCCTCTATTTTTTTATATTTAGCCTTCTGGGAATCATTCATTATGTCTTCAATTGATATATCATCAACTGCTTTTGAATTAATAATTTCATCTATACTTGTCATTTAAAATCCTATCTCTTAAAAAGAATTTTCTTTACTAGGAAATTCCCCTGTTGTGACCTCGTTCTTATAAGATAATACTGCATCATGTATATTCTGAGCAAGATTAGCATATCTTTTAACAAACTTAGGCTTAAACTTAGTAAATAAGCCCAACATATCCTGTGCCACTAATATTTGACCGTCACAATATTTACCAGCACCAATGCCAATAGTAGGGATAGAAACTGCTGATGTAATCTCCTTAGCCAAAGATTCTGGTATCATTTCCAACACCAATAAAGAAATTCCTGCTTTTTCCAGTTTTTTAGCATCTAGAATAATTTTAGAGGCATCCTCTTCTGTCTTGCCTTGTATAAGATTGCCACCAAACCTATTCACTTGTTGAGGAGTAAAGCCCAGATGACCAGCTACCATTATGCCCGACTCAACCATCCTCTCAATAACTCTTATAATAAATTCTCCTGCTCCTTCTACTTTAACTCCATGAGCTCCAGCTCTTAGTAATTTTGTTGCATTTTGAATTGCCTTGCCAATAGATTCATGAGAAGCAGAAAAAGGCATATCCGCCAAAATTAAGGCTTCTTTTGTACCATTAGCTACTGCTGTAGTGTGAAAAGTCATCATCTCCATTGTAACTGGAATGGTTGTCTCATATCCGTACACCACATTTCCCATGGAATCACCAACTAATAGTAAATCAATGCCTGCTGAATCAAAAATTGATGCCATTAATGCATCATAAACGGTTAAAGCAACAATTGGCTGAAGATTAAGCTTTTTTTCTTGTAATTTTTTTATACTTATCATGATTTTGGTTTCTTATTAAAAAAACCCAAAATGCTATCAACAACTTTATGAAAGCTATCAGAAATTTCTGGTTGCGTTGGCGCCTTCTCTATATCTATCTCCAGATAAGACAATAAATGTTCGCCAAGTTTTTTTCTGTTTAATTTTCTGTAAAGCTTACCGTCTTTAGCAATAGAAATTATTCCCGTTTCTTCGGAGGTAACAAGAACAATGGCATCAGTTAATTCAACTAAACCAAGTGCTGCCCTGTGTCTAGTACCCAAAGATCTATCTCGTAATTTGGTTTGAGTCAACGGCAACAAACAACCAGCTGCTTCGATTCTATTCCCAGTTAAAACAACAGCACCATCATGTAAAGGGTTCTTCCCATAAAAAATACTAAATAGTAATTCATTAGAAAACACCGCATTTAACTCCACACCGGTTTCCTTAATGCTGTCCAAATTATTCATTCTTTCAATAACAACAAGAGATCCAATCTTGTTCTCGGCGAGAATATCAATTACTTTAATCAAGTTTTGAATAAATTGAATAGTAAAAACTCCATCATTAACCTTATTGTTCACCCAAAATCTACTAAAAGGCGTACCTTGCCCAAGCCTCGCCAGAAACTGTCTCAATTCTGGTTGAAAAACTATCAAAAAGACAAACAACATTATCATGGCAAGCTTTTGCATGATCCAGTCTATTGTATATAATTTCAAAAAATGGCTAATGCTGTACAAAATAATAACGATGAAAAACCCTTGAAGCAACTTGTTAGCATTTCTGTTTCTTGTCCATAATAAAATGTTATAAATTATAAAAGCAACTATAGAAACATCCACAAAATCTTGCCATCTTAGAACGAATAAAGCGGTTGTTTCCATCTTAAATCCTCAGATCGTTTCTAATGATGTCCTCAAGTGTTTCTCTCTTTAATACTAATTGTGCTTTACCAGCCTCAACAAAAACCATTGCAGGTTTTCTATATCTATTGTAATTACTCGACATTGAATAATTGTAGGCACCTGTTGCATGTACCATCAACAAGTCGCCCTTAGTTGCTTCAGGCAACAAAACATCCTTAAGCAAAATATCTCCTGACTCACAAAACTTACCAGCTACTGAATATTTTTTTAATTGATTTTGAGGCTTATTAAGAATCTCAGCTGAATATTCAGAACCATAGGTTATTGGTCGTGGATTATCAGCCATGCCACCATCAACGGAAAGATAATTCTTCAAATCTGCAATTTCTTTAGTTCCACCTACTGAATAAACAGTAACTCCTGCATTAGCTACAATTGACCTTCCTGGCTCTAAAATCAGTAATGGTTCAATTGGATAATTTACTCTCTTCAGTGCATTTTTCATGCTCTTGGCTATCTTAATGACAAACTCTCTAATGCTAGGAGGGTCATCTTTTTCTGTATACTTAATCCCTATCCCTCCGCCTATATCAATCGCAGAAGCAAGAATTCCTGTCTTCTTGTGAACATCAACGGCAAGGTCGACGAGTTTATCAATTAGAACATTGTACGGGTCAGTATCAAATATCTGAGAGCCGATATGTGCGTGAAAGCCAACAAAATCAAATTCTTCATATTTTTTTACTGTTTGTACAAAAGCTAGGACATTTTCTAAATGCACGCCAAACTTAGAATCACGTTGACCAGTTCTAATAAACTCATGGGTATGAGCTTCTATCTCAGGAACTATTCGAACCATAATCGTCACCTTGGTAGTCAAGGCAAGTGCCGAATAAACCTCATGGATAGTATGAAGCTCATCAACATTATCCACAACAATTACGCCGATATTATTCTCCAACGCGTATTGAATCTCTGGCACAGTTTTGTTATTGCCATGAAAATATGCTTTTTCGGCTTTAACACCTGCATTTAACAAAGTATAAAACTCGCCATCAGACACCACATCAAAGAAAAACCCTTCTTTATCTAATATTTGATACAGTGCTGTAATAGACAAAGCTTTGCTAGCATAAGATATTCTGGAATTATGATAGTAGTTTTTAATAGAAAGATAATCACTAGCTACTTTCTTGACTGTTTCGACATCTAGAATGTACAGAGGCGTTCCATATTTTTCACATAATTGGGCAACATCACAACCTGCAATTTTTTTATTAGTCACTATTTTTGTCGTTCCTTCAATAATTTATACTCAATACTATCAACTAAAGCAAACCAACTAGCCTCAATAATATTGGCACTCACACCTACTGTGCCCCAAGTCTCATTGTCGTCCTGTGAAGCGATTACTACTCTAACCTTAGCATCTGTACCATCCGTGCTATTTAAGACTCGAACTCGGTAATCCACCAAACGCATTGTTTTGATTTCAGGGAAGCTTCCTTCTATCGCTTTTCTTAAGGCATGGTCTAAGGCACCAACTGGACCAGAGCCTTCACCCGCAGTATGAATAACTTTCCCATTAACTTTTAATTTAACAGTAGCCTCAACTAAATGGTAGTCGTCTTCACCAAAACGATCATTTATCACCCTAAGGCTGACCAACTCAAAAAAGCTAGTATGTTGACCAGTTGCTCGCTTAAGCATTAGTTCAAACGTAGCTTCGCCTTCTTCAAATTGATAACCGATTTTTTCTAACTCCTTGATATCTTTTAATAAATCTTTAACAGCTTGCTCTGTACCATCCAAATTTATTCCTATCTTTTCAGCTTTATACTTTAAATTACTTACTCCAGAAAGTTCGGAAATCAAAACCCTTTGCTTATTCCCTACAAGCTCTGGTTTTATATGTTCATAGGTTTCTGAGTACTTATTTATGGCACTCACATGGATTCCGCCTTTGTGTGCGAAAGCGCTTTTCCCAACATAAGCAAAATGGTTATTGTGCGGTAAATTAGCAATTTCGCTTATATGCCTAGATACTTTTGTTAAGGTCGCTAACTCTTCGTCAGAGATGCAGGCTATTTTCATTTTTAATTTAAGTGCAGGTATTATTGAGCATAAATTAGCATTTCCGGCTCTCTCACCATAACCATTGATTGTTCCTTGAACTTGAACTGCACCACAATGAACAGCTGTCAAAGAATTCGCAACAGCTAATTCAGAATCATTATGCGCATGAATTCCAAGTGGCACTTTTACTTTGTTTTTTACCACATTCATTATTTCTTCTACCTCATGCGTTAAAGTTCCTCCATTAGTATCAGCCAGAACCAACACATCAACGCCTCCAGCTTCAGCAGCTTGCAAACACTTAATGGCATATTCAGGATTCTTCTTGTAGCCATCAAAGAAATGCTCGGCATCAAAAAAAACTTCATCCATCTTTTCCTTAAGAAATCTTATAGAGTCAGTGATAAGCGTTAAGTTTTCCTCCAAGCTTATTTTAAGCGCATGCGTAACATGAAAATCCCAAGTTTTTCCAAAGATACAAGCAACACGAACCCCAGAGCTAACTATTGCCTTTAAATTAGCATCCTCTGAAGCTAAAACTCCATGACGTTTTGTGCTACCAAAAGCAACAACCTTTGCTCTCTTAAGCTTAACTTCACACATAGCATCAAAAAAATCTACAGCTTTAGGATTAGAACCAGGCCAGCCACCTTCAATATAGTGCACGCCTATGTCATCCAGCAGTTTAGCTATTTTAATTTTATCAGAAACAGTAAAGGAAATTCCTTCGCCTTGTTCTCCATCTCGCAATGTTGTATCAAAAATTTTTACTTGCATAAGTTTATTATAAAGCTAAAAGCTAAAAGCTGAAAGCCTAAAGCTTAAACCCCTTCTCTGCTAGTAGAAGGTGACGACAATATAATTAATTAGGAGTTTTTTCTAGCTTACGCCGGATGAGGCAAAATAAAATGTTTAAAAAAGCGAATCTGCGGGCATATGAAAAGTAGATAAAAAGAAAGCAGGTGGTAAATTTGTTGAGTATTGTCAGGAAAAGAAACTATACCGTTACAAAAGACCAAGAATCATTAGAATCAATAATTAAGGCTAATTATGGAGACGTTAAAAGAATCAAAGACGTTGTCCTCTTCCTAGAACAATTCAACTTAGTATTATCCTCAGAATTATACAGGGGTGATGTAATTCAGCTACCCAACCTTCCTAAGTATTTAACTGGGGAAGACCCTTCTTTCGTAAAATATCCTTTCAAAGAAACAGATAACTTAAGAGAAATTCTCAACAACTACTATGAAAATGAAATTATAGACCTGGATAAAACCGAAAAATACATTAAAAAAATAAGTAATATCAAGTCAGAACCAAGAGCAAATGATATTATTTTGCTTCCAGTTAACCTACCAAGTTATTTTTACTGCAACAATATCAAAAACGATACGATAAATTTTATGGAATGCTTCAACAAAGTAATCCAAAACAATGATTTTGAGGAAATTTAAAAATTAAAGGAGAACGGAAATGAGTGGAGAATATTTATCAGGACTAAGAAATGTAAGAAGCAACTTTAATGAAATCGATACTTCAAATAATGGCAAATTAGATACAAATGAGATAGCTAAAGCTATTAAACATAAAACTGTTTCGAATGAAGGAATAAAGTTTCTTGAAAATATAATATATAACAAGGCAAACATAACCATACAAGAAATTGATATTATAATTAACAATACAGAAAACCTCCAAATACTTTTAACATCCAAAAAGCTAGAACTCACCACAAAACAACTATTAGATTATTCACTAGTTACAGGCATAATTAATGCGGAAAATAAAAGAAAAAGTTTTTTAGAAAAAATTAATATTGATGGAAAAACCATAGGAAGAGGACAACTCTCTCAGGATGCCTATAATGATGTAAAAAAGAAATTTGAAAACGAATTGGAATCTTTTCTAAAAATTAATGATATCTTCGATGGTAAAATTCCAAAAAGTTACAGCAATGTTATAGGAAATCAAAAAGCTGAAGAATTTATCATTCTTGCTTATCTTGCAATAAAAATTAATGAAAGGATTAAAGATGGTCGCTCACCTGAAGATACTTTAAAATTCGCAATTGGAATATATCATGGTGGGTTTAATTCTCTAGTAATTGCACAAAATAAAACAAATAATTTAATAAATTTTTTACCCATAGAACCTGTTCTTAACGAGAACAACCCAGATTTATTAAAATATATTAACGAAGTATACGATTATTATTATAAAAACAAAGCAAGTGAATAAACAACACAGTTAAATACTAAAGAAATATTAGAGCTAATCCCTAGCATAAAAAATCCTAATAAAATTACAAAAGACTAAGAAATACTTCTTCCTTAAATAACTAACTTACTAACCTCTTTCTTAAAAGCCTCTTCTTGCTCTTTAACAAAACTTTGCCACTCATTGGTAAAGTTTTGTTTTACCTTTTCTATCTCTTTATTAACAAGTGCCTGAGACGCCGACGCAATATACTCATCAAGGTTAGAATCCACGGACAACTTATCTCCATCTAAATTGATAGTAAATGAAAACTTTGATAACTTGCCAAGACTTTCAAATAGATATCTCTCAACCATAGGTTTACTCATTACGGCTGGCTCTGTTTGAATTTTTAGCTTGTTTGTTTTCATTTTAATATTGGCAAACAGCTTTTCTGACTTATAACCTACAACAAAATCTACATCATAAAGCCCCTCGGTTATTTGCAATGGAATATTCTTAATATCCCAATAACTGCTACTCAGCTTTTTATTTCGCGTGAATCCGTTTGCTAAAACTTTAATATCCTCTCGAAGATCAACGGTTATCCCAAGAAAAGAAACTACTGAACCTAAATTTTGAGAAAACTCCAACCTTGATGGCAATTTCCGAACATTTTGTTTGTGAGTAATATCCTGGCCGGTACCCTTAAATTGGTTCCCCTGCTTATCCTTGCCCTCTATCTTCAAATTGTTTATATAAAAAATCGGATAACTATCTTTGATTGGAAACGTAATGTCTATGCCCTTAAAAGAGTTCTTCTTCTGTTTAAACCCCATACCCTTTTTCAGAGTTTTTAATGCTTCCACGCCTTTATTGGCTAAATCAATATAACCAAGGGCTTTGCTTCCGATAAAGTCAGAAGCTAATGATTGCTTTTTGTTTTCTGCAAATTTGAATTTACTATTAATTAAATCCAAATCTAACTTACCAGCATTTTCAACATTTTTTTTAGCAAAATCTAGTTTTTTTTGAAAACTCTTTATCGCCTCTGATTTAGCTTCATATGCTTTTTTAACCTGTTCATATTCTTTGTTTAAAGAAGAAATTTCTTGCAAATATTGTGGCAACTTTAACAAATCTGTTGGCTTATTTTTCTCCAACCTTTTAATGGCTTGCTCTAGCTCGCCTAAACGCTTATCGAGCTCTCCGGATGCCAGAACCTTCTGCATTGCATCATAAGAAGCTCTAACTTCATCAATCTCTTGATTGAGCACCTTCATAAAATTTGCTTTACTGACATCTAACAATTTGTTTATTTCAAAACGTTCACTAAGATTATCAATTGAATAATAAGATACCGATTTGCTAGCCAATTTCAAAGCCTCTTTTTTCACCAAACTGTCTTTTTTCTTCTTTTTCTTTTCCCAATATACTAGTTTCTTAGGAACTACTTGTACTCCCAAAAGCTCCATATCTCGTATTACAAATTTCCCTCTTAATAATTGAGGGGTATTTATGTCAATCAATACCTTATCCAAAACAATTGCCTCTTCTGAATTCTCCATAAACATTGCTACATCAGTTAACAACAAGTCACCTTTTAAAATATATAACTTAAGTTTCCCTACCTGAAAAGTTAGCTTTGGAATAGAGGAAAAAGATTTCTCGATAGTTACTTTCAATAAATAATCTAAAAAGAAAAACCTAAAAGCTAATAAGAATAAAAGGACTACTAAAAAAGGAATAAAATACTTTTTCCTAATCATCAGAATATTTTCCTTATTTCAGCATATTGCAGATACAATTTATAAATCTTTGATGTTTTCAAAACTTTAATTATCTTAGATTTTTCCAAATATTTATTAATTTTTGGTTGATATTTTTTCCTATAAAATAATATTGCCTTAACTGCCACAAACTGAACTGGGTATAAAAGAAGAATACCAACTAGTAACCCTCCCAAAACAGAAGTGTTATAAAACTTAGTAAACGGAACTATTGGTAAATTATATAAAAACACCCACACATCTTTTAAAACTTCAGCCTTTAACAAAAAGTATCCCAAATAATGAACTAACATCAAGGTGGAATTATTGAAAAGCTTAAAAAGAATAGAAAACAGAAAAAAACTAGGCAAATGTACTTGTACTAATAAAATGAGAACAAATAATGATAAATGAATTAAATTAAACCCAGGCATTAAAGAAAATAAAAGAGCAACAGCAATCGCCCACCCCATTTTCTTTGGAGAATCATTACTCACAATAAACTTAGTAAGACCAAGCAACAGTTTTATAATCATTGCCTTAATTCTATTACGACAACTAGCAATTATCTATAGAGAAAAACAGTATATTGAATTCCCGCTTTCCTTTGTCATTCCCGCCTACACGGGAATGACTATTGTTTTACACCAAAACTTTCACAATTCAACAAATAAACAAATAAACAATTCAACTTTTCCCCTATTCCCCGTTATAATAAAAACATGAATCAAGAAAAAGCCACACTACCTCAAAGAATTGCAGCCTTCTTAATCACCTGGATGCTAACTTTCTCTGTAACCACCTTAAGTGCACCTTTAGCAAAAACAGCCACTCTAAACTATCTCCTGATTTTGCTCACTTTCTTAAGCGTTCTTTGTTTGTTTTATGCAAAAAGTTCTAGTCCAGGAAAATTTATTATGAATATTCAAGTTATGTCTGCGATAGATCACAAACCAGCTAGTTTTTTTCGTATGTTTTACCGAGAAACCATAGGAAAGCTACTAAGCTCAATTTTTTATGTTGGGTTTATCTATGCTCTCTTTAACGAAAAGCGCTTAACTTTACACGACATTTTATGTAAAACTTATGTTGTAAAAAAATAATCAGCTTGTAGCAAGCGAATATTTTATTTACAATACCTTAAGGAGTTTATAATGAAAATTAATACTAAAAAGATAGAAAAAGCAGTTAAATCAATTCTCGAAGCAATTGGCGAAGATCCAAACAGAGAAGGATTAAAAGAAACCCCACAAAGAATAGCCAAAATGTATGGAGAAGTTTTCTCTGGAATTTCACAAGACCCAAAAGAAAATATTAAACTTTTTTATGACGAAAACCACCAAGAAATGGTTATCGCAAAAAATATCACTTTTTACTCTATGTGTGAACATCATATGTTGCCTTTCTTTGGGAAAGTCAGCATTGCTTATATTCCTAATAAAAAAATATCAGGCATCAGTAAACTAGCTAGAATAACTGACACTTTTGCCAAGAGACTCCAACTGCAAGAACGACTTACCACCCAAATCGCCACCTTTATCATGGAAGAATTAGACCCTCAGGGTGTCATGGTTTATATCGAAGCAGAACACTTATGCATGAGCATGAGAGGCGTTCAAAAACCAGGCACAACAATGGTTACATCTGCTGTCAGAGGAGTATTTGATACTGATCCAAAAACTAGAAACGAAGCACTTCTTCTCTTCAAATAGTACGAACAGCGACAAAACAAAAAAATAAAATATTTCTTCTGCAAAAGTGCACTCTCTTTTAATAGACACTGCCCATAATAAATGCTAGGATTTAACCATGGAAAATATACAAGATAAAGAACCAGATATTCGCTTTCATTTAACTGAAATAACTAGCAATCAATATGAGGTTACGACTACTCATTTCGTTGGCACCAAAGGAATTGGAACCTCACCTGAATCTGCTCTAGAAGATTTATTTACCAAAATAAGCAAGCAATTTGAGGACATATCCAAAGAAATTCTTGTTACCACTATGCACAAAAGTGAAATACTAAAGAAATATCGACGTACAATTTTGAAATCTAAAAAACTTTCTAAAAAAAGAAACCTTTTTGTGAGAATTAAAGAATCTATCTTATATAAATTCAAATTAATTAAAAAAGACCATGACATTCAGATATTTCTTAAAGATAAAACAACAATTGAGTCATTACTTAAAAAGGTCGGAGATAATCTTTCTGGCAAAAGAATTGGCTCTTCTGACAAAACAAAAAGTAAAATGTTACCAAAACTTATCACTAGTAAAACACCTCCTAATCCAGGGTTTTTATTCCATGATGAAGCAATGCTCATTCATACCTCTCCAGTACAAAAAGAAATACCAATCCAATTATTTTTGGATGACGAAGGAAATACTATTGACGACGTATTCCCTTATGGTATAGTTGTTAACTTGAATTAAAATGAGCGACATAGAAACACTAAGACACACAGCCTCACATATCCTTGCACAAGCAGTAACCAAGCTTTATCCAGGAATTAAACTTGGTATAGGTCCAGCTATAGATAACGGCTTCTATTACGATTTTGAGTTTCCTGCCCCTATCTCAGAAGATGACCTTCCTAAAATTGAAGAAGAAATGAAAAAAATCGTTAAGTCTAATCTTTCTATTACAAAACATACTCTCACAAAGGAAGAAGCTCTCGCTAAAGCATCCACTGATAACCAAATTTACAAAAAAGAACTAATTACAGAGCTACCAGACAACGAAGAAATCACCTACTACACACAAGGCGATTTCGAAGACCTTTGCAAAGGTCCACATTTAGAAAGCACTGGGCGACTACAAGCCTTTAAACTAATGAAAATTGCAGGCGCTTATTGGCGTGGCGATGAAAAGAGGCCAATGCTCCAAAGAATATATGGCACAGCTTTTGCAAACAAAGATCAATTAAAACAACATTTATTTCAAATTGAAGAAGCTGAAAAGAGAGATCATAGAAAACTTGGAAAAGAACTAGATTTATTTAGTATCCAAGAAGAAACAGGACCAGGACTTATCTACTGGCATCCTAAAGGTGCTAGACTTAGACATATTTTAGAATCCTATTGGAAAGATGAACATTTTGACAATGGATATGAACTTTTATATACCCCACATATTGGACAAAGCTGGCTATGGGAAACCTCCGGACACCTTGGTTTCTACGCAGAAAACATGTTCTCTCCAATGAAAATTGATGAAAAAGAGTATTATCTTAAACCCATGAACTGTCCCTTCCACATTATGGTTTATAAATCACAATTACGCTCTTATCGCGATTTGCCACTTAGATGGGCAGAATTGGGTACAGTCTATAGATACGAACGCTCTGGTGTTCTTCACGGTACAATGCGCGTCAGAGGCTTCACTCAAGATGATGCTCATATTTTCTGCACAAAAGAACAAATGGAAAAAGAAATTCATGAAGTCATTAAGTTTTCTAACCACATACTAAACACCTTAGGTTTTAAAGAAATTGATTATTACGTATCCACAAAGCCAACCAAGTCAGTTGGCGACCAATCTCTTTGGGATACAGCTATTGCTGGACTCAAGAAAGCCTTGGAAATGGAAAACATCACAGACTACAAGATTGATGAAGGTGGCGGAGCTTTTTATGGTCCTAAAATTGATTTCAAAATAAAAGATGCTTTAAAAAGAGAATGGCAACTTTCGACCATTCAATTTGACTTCAATCTGCCTGAACGTTTTGATATGACATATATTGGACATGACGGCCAAAAACATAGACCATATATGATTCACCGAGCACTTCTTGGTTCACTCGAAAGATTCTTTGGCATCCTAATTGAACATTACTCTGGCAAATTTCCCTTCTGGCTATCTCCTGTTCAATTCAAGATTATTACAATCAATGATTCAGAACCAATCACTAGTTTTGCAAACGAAATTTTCGCTAAGCTTAAAGCCTTAAAGTTTAGAGGTGAATTAGATACAAGAAACGAAAAATTAGGTTTTAAAATTAGAGATGCTCAAAAACAAAAGATCCCCTTCTCCTTCATTATTGGAGAAAAAGAAGCAGAAGAAAAAACTGTTTCCAGTAGAAAACATGGAGAAAAAGAAAATATTACGTTAAATTTAGATGAAATTATTAGCTTATTCCATAAATTGACAGATGAAAAAAAATAAACAGAAAACTCAACTTGTGCTTGCACTGAGAGATGCCGAAGTGTATAATCTTTAGGTACTTTAATAGGAGGATGCGCGATAGTAAAACATTTACCGAGAAATAAAGAGATACAAGCTACTCAAGTAAGACTGATAGACGAAGAGACCAAAGAACAAAAAATTATTAGTCTGAGTGAAGCGCTAGAGATGGCGAAAGAGCAAGAACTTGACCTAGTAGCAGTATCCCCTGGTTCCGAACCTCCTGTTTGTAAAATAATGGACTATAAGCATTACCTTTACAGCCAAGGCAAGCTTGAAAAAAAAGCAAAAAAGAGTAGCAAAGGTGGCGTTATTAAAGAACTAAAGTTAAGCCCTAAAATTAGTGGTAATGACTTTCAAGTTAGAGTAAACGCTGGTATTAAATTTATTGAAAAAGGTTACAAAATAAAAATAACATTAATGTTCAAAGGACGGGAAATAACCCACTCTGAGCTTGGAATGAATGTAATGCTTAAATTTATTGCAGATCTACAAGAAGTAGCTACAGTAGAACAAGAACCTAGCATTAATGGTAAATTCATAAACATGATGTTAATACCTAAAAAGAAATAAAGTTCACAGGAGAAGAAAAATGCCAAAAATGAAAACAAGAAGTTCTGCAAAAAAAAGATTTAAACTTACAGGTTCTGGTAAAATAAGACATTATAAAATAAACAATTCACATATTTTAGAAAAAGAATCTCAAAAAAGAAAAAAGAATAGACAAGGGCTAGTACTTCTAGATAGCACAAATACAAAAAAAATAAAAAGAATGCTAGCAATCTAAGCATTTTAGAATTTAAAAGGAGAATATAATGGTAAGAGTTAAAAGAGGAAATGTTCGAGTAGCAAAAAGAAAAAAGATTTTAAACCTGGCAAAAGGTTTTTATGGTTCACTGCACACTTTATTTAGACCTGCTAAACAAGCAGTGTATCAAGCACTAACCAACGCTTTTCGTGGAAGAAGAGAAAAAAAGAGAGTTTATAGAGGTCTATGGATTGCCAGAATGAATGCAGCTTGTAGAGACAATGGCTTATCCTACAGCAAGTTCATCCATCTTTGCAAAATAAAAAATGTTCAGCTAAACAGAAAAATGATGGCTGAAATAGCTATGTTTGATACAGAAGGCTTTAAAAAAATCGTAGAAACCGTTAAATAAAGGAGTTCCAATGATTGAAATGCAATTGGGTGGATTAGGATTCGACCCTAGAAACATGTCGCCAATTATCCTTCTTAGAGATGCAGAAGAGAAAAACTTCCTTCCTATCTGGATTGGTATGTTTGAGGCAGCAGCAATCGCGATGGAACTTCAAGACTTTAAACCACCAAGACCTATGACACATGACCTTTTAGTTGGAATTATCGATATTCTAGGCGGAGCTGTTGACCGCATTGTTATCTCTGACATCAAAGACGACACCTTCTACTCCAGCATTGATTTAATCGCACCAGCTGGCCACATCAACCTAGACTTACTAGAAGGGAACCTAATTGCCGACAAAGAGTTAAGAGAAGGGGAAGAAGACTCTGACACTGAGATAATTAGGCTCGATGCTCGTCCCTCTGATGCTATAGCTATCGCAGTCAGAACGAACGCCCCAATCTTTGTCAGTGAACAAGTTATGTCCAAAGCAAAAATGGTTAATGCTGAAAAAGACCAAGAAGAAACTAAAAAATTCAAAGACTTCATTGAAAATATCAATCCAGAAGATTTCGAAAAATACTTTAACCAGAAACAATAGCTCGCTATCGTTCGCAGTGAAAAGTAAATGGTGAAAAGTGAATGGGAAAATTCAATTCTTATCAAAACAAATATTTATGCTGAGCAAAGTCGAAGTAAACAAATAAACACTCTTAGTGTTATAATTTTATTAATATGACACAACCTATAACTTGGTTTAATCTAAATAAAAATTCTGAAAAATATGCTAAATACGCAGTCAAACGAAATATTACTTACGTATTTACTCCCGAAATGTTTTATATAGACACAATTAACGACTACCATATAATATTTTCCCCTCTAATCTATAGGACTTACTATATCCCCAATATTTATATAACTAACACTGCCCCACTGACTTTTAATAAAGAATATTTAGATGAACTAATCAAGGCCAATATACTAATACCAAAAGAAATTTCCAATACTCTCTACCCTATTAAACCGGACTGCTCAAAATTTAACCCCAATATTAGACTGCTACTTACAACTGCCTGCAATTTAAATTGCGTTTATTGCTACGCTGATGCTAATAAATCCTCAAACTACATTAGTATTGAAAAGTTACAATCTTTTTTAAGCTCTGTACCAAAAAATATAAAAGGACTAAAGATTGAATTCCATGGAGGAGAACCTACTGTTGCCTTTAAGCAAATGAAGCGAGCACATCAACTTATTACTCAAAAGTTTCCAGAATCTACTTTTATGATCCAAACAAACGGAGTCTTCGATACAAAAACAATGGACTGGCTAATTAACAACAAAATTACCATTAACTTTTCAATAGACGGAACAGAAGAAATACATAACGCTCAAAGACCCGCTATTAATAAAAAAACTAATAGTTATAATGAGCTAGTATCTAACGTTAAAAAAGCTCAACAACATGAAACAGGAATCGCTTGTATAGTAACAATCACCAAATATAATCTGCAAAATATGAAAGAAATCTACAATTTTCTACAAACTCTTCACTTTAAATACATTAAATTTAATCCATTATTAGAAGAAGGAAGAGCCCTTCTCGATAAACAAGACAGCACTACCGCTCCTGACCTAAAAGTATTTGCTATACAATTAGCGGATATCAGCCTGGAGGCCTTCCAGAATAAAATCATGGTAGATTCAGACCTGTTACCTAACATACACACCAGAAACCCTTCTTATGCAAGATGTGGGGCCGTTTGCAATCAATCCACACTCTGCCCTGATGGCGAAATCATCGCTTGTTCTGACGCCATATATTTAACTCCAGACAAAAAAGACAACCCATTCTTTTTTGCTTCAATCACTAATTCCAAGACTGAATATAATAAAGAACATCAAGATAAACTAAACAACGCAACTGTAGATAACTCCCCTATGTGTCATAGTTGTTTTTTGAAATGGCACTGCGCTGGAGGGTGCAAAGTCGAAAACTATTTAGTAAATAAAAGTATTATGATTCCAGACACTCAAAGCTGTAAAGCAAAAAAATTATTTCTTTCGGAATATTTTAAAGCAATTGGAGATAAAATATTCTAAGTTGAATTTAATGGTTATAAAAAAGCACCTTGGTTTATTACTCAAGGTGCTTTTCGATAAAACATTACAATAAACTTTTAGTATTTATAAAGAATCTAAATACCCCATGATAATTTGTGAATTCAAAAATATGTTGCCCGGTAAAAGTGTTTCTGTTTTTAATTCTTGAAGTGCAGTAGCAGCTTCAGATGATAAAGTTATATTGTTACTAGCAATATACTCATCATAAAGTGTAGCTATCTCATTTGCATCTGTTTGTCCCTCTAATGCTAATGAAAGATTAGCTAAATCTTCATCGCCACCCACAACCTTTGGTTTACCATCAGCTCCAGCTAGTGGAGTTGGCACAACTTCTCCTGATAAATTCTGTGTGTTAGTAAAAATCCAATCTGATATATCTTGACTCATTTCAAGCTGTATTCCACTTCTGTCTCCACCCAATATCCTCAATGCTTTAGCTGAGGTGGCATTAGTTGCTGCATAGGTACTACCTCCAGAATCTAAAATATCACTTAAATTAAGCCCGGATAAAGATAAATCAACAAAATTGATATAATAACCACCTTTACCATTAACTCCCACAAAACTAGTTATTCCAACTAAGCTATTAAGTTCTTTGGATACTGAGTTGTTCATTATGTTAGTATTTGCTCTTAAATATCCACTCATTGAAGGAGCTCTAGCAACTGCATGTAATAATGATCCTGCAACTGAAGATCCTTCTGATATAGCAGCGATTCTCTTTATGTTATTAAAATATTGGGCATCCCCAGCATCAGCATCTAAATCAAACCCTATCAAGCCTGTAAGTATTGTGTCCACAAGTTCGTTCTGAAGTGCTAAATTATTTTCATCTTTAGCTACTTGATACAAGTTCTCAGCTGCAAAAATAATATCATCTACAAAACTTCCCTCATTTGTTACATTAAAGCCAAACAGCTCTAGATTACCCTTGTTTACGCCTAAATTACCATCTAAATTCTGACCTACTGCAAATAGTATTATCTTTGACTGAATCATACCAAGGATACTATTAGTAGGATTAATTACACCTCTAGATGCAGCGATTACCGCTTCTCGCAAATAAGACTGTACTAAATCTTGATCTTCAGCTGAGTCATCTCCAGCTTTAGCTATAAGACTATTGTAAAAATCAGAAGCATTAACATCCTCTATGTTTGTTAACAGCATATTAAGTTTTCTGAAATCACTAGCTTCAAGAGTGGTTCTTCCCATTAAATTAAAAGCAACTTCAGTAAAAACAGATTGTTCCCAATCATGCTCAAAAGCATTAGCAATATAACCCATGCCTGTCTCTTCTAACTCATTACTCCATATAAGTCCGGAGAACCGATTACAGTTATCTTTAGAATCATTACCATTTAAATAAGTTACAAGTGCATCAGCTAATTCTTGAGAACGTGGGCCTTCATTCTGGAAATATATACTTAATGCATTATTGAACGCAGTCTCATTCCCCACCTGATAGTAAATAGAAGCTACAGCTTCTGCGCCTACATACTCTAACAATGTTTCGATACCTAACATTAACGAACTCTCATTCATGTTATCAAAAAGATCAACAATTTTTGGATTAATATCCCCACTCTCTGCAATACCTAGATTCATAAATATTTGAAACATATCTTGGGTATTATCCACATTTATTAAAGGAGCAAAGTTCTCTACACTTATTTGACCATCTGCATATGCAGTCAACATACGATTGAACAAACTTGGATTAATCTTTTCATCAGGATGTGATAGGAAAAATGCTGCTAAATCATCATTATAATAGGAAGATGGAGCGTTCCCACTTAAAAATTCAGCAATTGTTGGAACATCTGTCATATCTCCAACTTCGGAAGTATCAGTATCCATCATTGTAATTAGTAAACCTAAATGCTGATTTAAGAAATCTCTAAACTCGTTACTAATTCTTACTTCACCAGTATACACCCTGGTATGAATTTGATCATCTACAACCTGACCAGTAATACTTGTATATCCGTCAACATAAGTAGCTTCATCTCCAACTTTTCCAGTAACATTATATACCTGACCAGAGTCTGGACGATAAATGCCTTGGTTAATATATGCAGTTGGACCATCTGTAACTCCTTCAACACCAGTGCCAGCTGACTCAAGGCCACCCATAAACACACCTGTTTGAATCTCTACATTATACTTCTGAGCTAATGAAGCATCACCTACAGCTCTCTTACTATAGTCTCTACCCAATAATTCAATACTATTTTCAGTAGTCGCCTTGAGGTTTGAAAGATCACCACTAGCTTGTTCAAAAATAATCATAGCAACTGGGTCACAATTTCGACAAACAGCATCAAGCTTATCACCATACGCTATACTACCTAGTTTAATATCTCCTAGAAGTAACTCAAAATCATCCACCTTTCCAGTTGTGATTCCGTTGGCATCAACCCTATTATCAGTTTCAGTCTTTATTGTTCCACCTCCAGCAATAAGGTCCATAACCTTTACTTGGGTACCTGAACCAGCTGGCCACTCAACTTTAAGATTAGCTATACTACCATTACCGTAATTTGAATAACTACCTGATGAAACATTACCAGCACCTAGTGCTCCAAATATTGTAGAATGAGTAGCTTTCAACTGATTATAAATCTCTGGTGGCAAATAAAATGTTCCTCCACTATTCTTTTCATTAGATTTAGTCGGATCTGTACTAATTTTAAATCCATGCCATAACCCAGCGGCTTTACCTATTTGCCAATCTTTTGCATCAAAAGTATACGTCGTCGTAGGAGCGGCTGGATTAGTCGAAGATGATCCATCAGGTGCCTTCTTTGATATAGCAACTTTTTCATCTTTTAAATCAGTTACAAATTTAGCAATATTAATACCCAAATATTCTGTTTTTGTATCATCAAGCATTGCTGCAGCCATTCCTTTAATCCAGTCTTCATCATAGGGCTTACCATCATAAATAATTGATTTTTTTTCAGCATCCTCTGCTCTTTGATCAACCCAGTTTTGTAATTGATATCCATAAGCGGCTCTTCTTGTGGTTTCTCTGCCAATTGTGGTGTCTGTATCTACGCTTATGTTCCCCATGGTATTCTTTATATTTGCATCTTGATACACATGAACTTCAACACCACCAGCAAGATTACCTAGATTATTGTCATCTAGAGTTGAAACTGTATCTGTTATATTAACGTCATAAATAAGGTCTGATGCGACAGTGCTCGAAACATCAATTTTAATATTAATGATACCGTCATTATGATCGCCATCAGCTTGTATAAAATCCAAATCACCAGAAACAGAGATAGTATTATCAAACCCAGATACAGCGCCAATTAGAGTAACGCTATTATCAATTTTATAAATTAACTCATATTGAGAAGTATCATTATTCTGTAGCGATTCCCAACCAGTTTCATCCAAAATAACACTTAAAGCATTATTCACATACGTAATACCAGCAGAATCAGTGTCTTCTACTTTAACAGACCCTATATTTGAACTACCATCAGCTCTAGCTTTTCCAACCGTATTTGTATTAAGGATAAGGCCATCAGTATCTGCAATAAATATTTCAAAATGAGTGGCAGTTTCATCGGTATCAGTAATAGTTAATCTATCAAAATCAAGGACTCCAATATCGGTAGCATCATCAAGATCAAAAGTTACAGCACCATCAGCCGTATCAACGTTAATTTCAATATTCTGCATCATTGTTTTAATTTCAGCGTCACTTTTACCTTCAGCCCTTAAAGCTGTAACAAGCTCCTGTGCTGTTAATTCATTATCCCCACCTGCCGCTACACTAAAATTTATTGAACCATTTGCATTTATTAAATCTACCATCTGAATCCCCCCTTAATTTTTGTTTTACCTCACCCGGCGTAAGTTTCAGAGAACTTTAAATTCTCCTTTTTATCGCCACCCTCTCCTGACAGAGAGGGTTTTATTATTTTGTTTTCTCAATATTAATATCGAAGGTTACAAGAAAACCCATGCATCGATATATTATGGTTCATTAACCTCACCCGACGTAAATAATCTCATATTTTTCAAAACAATACTCAACACGCCACCCTCTTATTTCGACAAGCTCAATACATCGCCTGACAGAGAGGGTTTAGTTTTAATTCATTTCTGAAGCTAATAAAAAAAACTTATCTCCGCCAAGAGAAACTTTTTCAACTTTATTCCAAAACAACGACAACAATGCATCTGTTTCAGCTATACTCCAAAAAAAGGATTTAGTCGACACTCGTTTAGAGGGATCTTTCTCTGAATAATATTCTCGTTCAATCATCCCATCCTCAATATTATAATTTTTTTCCTCACTTATCAGTCTTTCCCCATACCCTTCAGCAAAGGCTTTCTTATAGTAGTTTCCATCTAAAAACATTACCTTTCTTCTATCCATTTCTTGCACTATAAAAACCCCATCAAATGTTAATGACTCTTTAATAGTTGAATATAACTTAATTATTTCTTTAGGAGGGAAATGTGGAGTAGAAAGTCCATACATAATTATCACATCAAATTTTTTATTTAGTTCTGATATCTTCAACGCTTCCAGTTTTTTAAAGCTTGAATTATTTATTTCCAGCATTGCCGATAGCCTCGCACTCTCCATTAAAAGGTCTCTTTTGTCTGTAATTAATACATTTATTTTTTTATTTGGAAATAATGAAGAGAAAGCTAATGAACCATATCCTGAACCTGCACATATTTCTAAAACATTTAATTCTTCCTTATCCAAAAATTGAGCAGGTAGAGAGTAATTCGTTAACAATAACTTAAAATAAGAAATAGTTTCTTCTAAATATTTTTTTCCACGTTCTGACTGGGGATCATCAGGCCAATAATAAATGTCATACAGATTATTCGTTTGCACCGATGGATTGTAAGTAATTTACTACACCTAAACTATTAGCTCTTTTAGCCATAGAAAGCGCAGTGCTATTATCTGACATTCTTAAATTAATATCAGCACCTTTATTGTAAAGCAAAACTATTTTATCTAAATCACCCTTAAGAGCGGCTATCATCAAGGCAGTTGTTCCATATTTGCTACCACGGGCATTAACGTCGGCTCCCTTTCCAATTAAGAAACCAAACATTCTTTCATGCCCATATACTAAAGAAGTAATAAGTGGAGTCCAACCATCAGAATCAACAACATTAATGTTTGCCTTATTTTCCAACATAAAAGCGGCTACCTTTAGACTATTATAAGCTGAAGCACATAACAACGAAACGTCTTTGGAAACTAGTCTTGATTCAATTAAAGGTATTATTCCTTTTGGTGAATCTGATAAAAGAACATTGACAAGTGCTTGAACTTTTTCATTTTCAAACTCTTTAAACTTTTCTTGGATTATTCTTAAGGATTTCTCTGGTGATAAATTATTACCAACGACTAAAGCATCTAACATTCTTTTAGCTATCTTAGGATTAAAAGCAACCTGTTCATTGTTTTTATAAGCATTAATATATTTAACAGCTTCTCTAGGATTTATTTTCCACAACGCAATCTTTAATTCCATACAAATTCCCCCTAAATAAAAAACCAAAACATAAATATCTTCCTAGCTATAATGTACATTAATCTAATGATTTTATCCAGTATTTTTGTTATACTTTTTTATATGAATTATATTTGGGACAATATTGACCTATATCTGGATAAAGAACAAATTACATCTTTTCTGAAACTAGATGGCATAGACATGCAAACACCGGACCTGCTCAAAAAAATTAAAAAAAGAAAAAACTCTTATTCCTCACTAAATCTCATTAATAAAGGTTCCTACATCTTAGATATTGGATGTGGGCTTGGGGAAGATTGCTTAGAACTTGCAGAACTCACTGGGGAACAAGGGAAAGTAGTTGGCATTGATATTTCTAATATCATTACAAAAGAAGCAACAAATGTAAGCATTACGCATAAAATCAACAATGTACGCTACCAAACTATGGATGCCCATCAGCTGGAATATCAAGATAATGTTTTTGATATCGTTTGCATAAAAAGAAGTCTACAACATATGGTAAGCCCACAAAACGTTTTAAGTGAAGCTCTGCGGGTACTAAAAAATAATGGGCTTATAATCATCATTGAACCAGATCGCGGCTCGGTTATACTAAATCATTCGGACAGACAATTAACCAGAATGGTTATGACCTACACAGAAGAAGTTGTAAGAAATCCTTGGATTGGAAGACAATTAAAACAACTTCTTCCCAAAGAAAGATTCAGTCAACTCAAAATAACGTTTGATTCAGATGTGCTGACAACCTATAGCGCCATTAACAATAATTTTGGTTTAGAAAAAGCCGTTACGCAAATTACTAAAATGAAACTACTCTCAAATGAACAAGCCGATAATTGGTTAAATATTTTAAAAGAAATGGATGAAAGAGAGCAATTGTTTTGTTCAACAACTCAATTTATTGCAATTGGTATAAAAAAATAATTACACAACCAATGAACTATTGAACGAATGAACTGGAGATCTTCCCCATGTATTCATCCAACAACTTAATTTGTGCTAATTTAAAGCTATGTATTCTCTCCGCGTTCTCAAGAAATTTCTCATCACCTAATGGTTGTTCTCCTAAATATTTTTTACGATAAAACTCATGCAATCCTTTCTTGAAATTATTAGCCTCACCACTATATAGTTGTCTTGATGACAAAAACCCTGACCCTATCCTGTTGAAATCTACAATAATTTCTTCATATAATTGTTTTTTTAATTGGTAATAATCTTTGTCTGCTTTCTGCTCCAAATACTCCTTTGCCAACTCAAAACCAGATGACTGAGGGAGATTCTCAAAGAAAAAAATCTCTACATGGTCTATATTCCAAATGTTTCTTTTAATAAATTCAAGTGTCACAAGAACATCAGCAACCTCTTCGTAAGGAAGCCCCAGAATAAAAGAAGCATGAATAAAAATACCTGCTTTAGCAACATTAGCCACAACCATCTCATTATCCTCAACTTTTGTACCTTTATTAACAATATCCAAAACTCTTTGAGAGTTACTCTCTATGCCAAAAGAAAGATACACTGCCCCAGCCTTAGCAATATTAAAGCAAAATTCTTCATTAAACATTGGGTCAATCCTAACATAGGCACTCCAATACATTTTATCTTCCAAATGTAATAATTTATAAACAAAATCTTTTAACCAAATGGAGCTACCATTAAGTAACATATCTGTAAAATAAAACAAATTACAGCTATATTTTTTTTGATAAAACTGCATCTCATTAATAACATCTTGAGTTTCCTTTAATCTGTAACCATCCCAAAGGATTTTATGTGAACAAAAAGAACAATTAGAACTACAGCCTCTTGAGGCACATATAGGGATAACTTGATGTGAAAATACACCATCAATAAACCCGCTCATTTTTTCTAAACAAGGTATTTCTGAAGTTTTAATTGTCTTTTCATCTTTAAAACAAGCAACATCTTCATCAATATTATTGTTAGTAACAACACCTTTTATCCTGTTATTACCTTGCACATACTCCAAAACTTTATACTCTCCTTCTTTTAAAATAAGTGCACTAACAAAATTCTTACGGAGCAAATCTTTGTAGGTTTCTATTTCCATAAAAACATCAGGACCACCAAGGAAAATATTCTTAATCCCTTTTTCCTTCATGATTTCCAAAGTTTTCTTAACAATGTCAAAAGTGTTATCAAAACAAGATAATCCAACATGTTTATATTTATTATTAAGAACAATCTCGGCTATTCCAGTTAAATACTTATCTATGAACTTCTCAAATCCACTATCTTGTTGATAATTTTTCTGAAAAGAAAAAGTTTTACTCCAGTTTTCTTTATGTTGAAAATACATATCTTTGTTAACATCAATTACTTCACAACGAACTCCTTTATTAAGTAAATAGTTAGCCAAATAATTAACTCCTGGAGGAGGGAGCATTGGTGTAACCGCTGGAAAGTGGATTAGCACAACATCCTTATTAGCAACCTTTAAGCTTTCCTTAAAATTAGAAACCCCAATAACCACTTTTAAATATTCGACAATATAATGTATTTTAGCTTTGCATCTATCTGCATATACTTTATACATGTCTCCATTTAATTGATAACATTGCAACAAGCAATCTCCGGCACAATTCCATTTAAGTAAACAATGACTACATTCTGGCATCTTCTCAGTAACTCTTTGTTTTAGAGCCTTTTCGTTTTTTATATCAATATTCACATCTAACGCAATGTTTGCCCAAACAAAAGGGTTGGAAAAACCTTCGCCTAAATCGTATGCTCTAGTACAAGAACAAATATCTCCATTACCATAAACTCCAACCCCAGACTTACATGCATCACATTGATAGTTACGAGGTATGTATTGATAAAAATCAGGCAAAAAGTCAGAAACTAAATAAATGCCTTCTTTGTCTGCCTTTTGCTTAACCCTCAAATAGTTCTTAGCAAAAGCCATTAAATCAACGTCTCGTTTAGCTGAATGATCTTGCTGTTGTGACCTTCCTAAAAATGAATGGACTGGATTGAACATCATAGC